>JACPJE010000048.1 GCA_016187725.1 Candidatus Latescibacterota bacterium | reverse complement strand
TACCTGGTGCAGAAGATGATCCAGGCCGAGGCCCTGATGCTCGACCTGCACGCACGGACCCCCAGGGAGGTGGAGCAGGTGCGCTACAAGGGGGCCTTCATCAAGCGCCTGCTGCTGCGCCCCAGCGCCCGCAGCTACGCCTCGGCCACCGAACTCTACCTCAAGGAAAAGATCCTGGAGCGCCTGGCCCCGGTGCGCAGCCAGGGCCCCCAGGCCTGGCGCCAGGCCCTGGCCGATACCGGGATCTACAGCCCATCGTGGGCCGACGTGGGGGGCATGCTGGTGAGCCGCCAGCGCCTGCAGGAGCTGACCGAGGCCGTCGCCGAGGGCCGCATCGCCGACCTGGCCCAGCTCCAGGCCGCCCTCAGCCAGGCTCACGCCGCCTATGCCCAGGACGAATGGGCCTGGGTGCGGCGCACCTTTGCCGCCCGCTCAGGCAAGGAGGTGGACCAGCTGGACGAGGCGGCCATCGCCCAGTTGGAGGCGGATTACAGAAAGTTGTCGGCCAGCTTCATCAAGAAGGTCCTGGCCGACGCCGAGAAGGAATTCGATCCCCTGGCCATGCTGGGCTACGGCGCCGATGGCGACCAGGCCGCCCAGGCCGCCGATTTCGCCGCGGTGCGGGGCACCTTCGCCGGCAACTCCTTCGTCAAACAGCTGCAGGCCAGGCTGGCCTCCCTGGCCGGCTGAACGGCCTTTGTCCATTTGACAAAATCGCCCCGGTCGACGGCCGCCGGGCCCCATCCTGTCTCCGGGGCCCGGCGAGCTGTTTTTGCGCCGCCAGCCGGGCCTGCGGTTGCCCGCCCACCGGCAATCCTTATATTAATTTTTCGCCTTTCTCTCACCTTTCGCCATCCCGAATCGCATGAAGGCATCCGCCGCCCGGCCGGCCACCGACCGGCTGGCCCGGCCCCTGAACAGTCTGCGCGTCTCGGTCATCGACCGCTGCGACCTGCGCTGTTCCTACTGCATGCCCGAGGAGCACTACACCTGGCTGCCGCAGGGAGACGTGCTCAGCTTCGCCGAGATCGGGACCCTGGTGGGGGAGCCGGCCATCGAAGACCTGGCCATGACCACCAACGCCACCCAGCTGGCCCAGCTGGCCGGGCCCCTGCGCCAGGCCGGATTGGACCGGGTCACGGTGAGCCTCGATTCGCTGCAGTCCGAGCGCTTCAAGCGCCTGGTCCGCCGCGACGCCCTGCCCCAGGTGCTGGAGGGCATCCGCGCCGCTGGAGTTGCCGGCTTCGCCAGCCTCAAGATCAACACCGTGGTGATGCGGGGCTTCAACGACGACGAGTTGGAGGCGCTGCTGGAATTCGGCCGCCAGGTGGGCGGCGAGGTGCGCTTCATCGAGTACATGGACGTGGGCGGGGCCACCCTGTGGTCCATGGACAAGGTCTTTTCCAAGACCCAGATCCTGGCCCGCCTGGAGGAGCGCTGGGGCCCCATCGCCCCCTGCGGGCCCCAGGGGGCGGCCCCGGCCGAGCGCTTCCGCCTGGCCGATGGCACCTGCTTCGGGATCATCGCCTCGGTCACCGAGCCCTTCTGCCGCGCCTGCGATCGCAGCCGGCTCACCGCCGACGGGCTGTGGTACCTCTGCCTCTACGCCCAGGAGGGCACGGACCTGCGCCGCCTGGTGCGCGCCGGGCACCCGGCCGAGGAGCTGGCCGCCTTCCTCCGTCAGCGCTGGGCAGGGCGCACTGAGCGGGGCGCCGAGGAGCGGACCAAAGCTCCGCACCGGGGCGCCCTCTATCAGGTGGAGGACCTCAGACAGGACCCGCACCGCGAGATGCACACCCGGGGCGGTTGATGGGCTGATGGATTACTTTCACAGCAAGCGCTTCCTCGACACCCTGCCCGACTGGGAGAGCGGCCGTCCGGCCCTGGGCCCCCTCGACCACTATCTGCCCCGCATGCGCGCCCTGCTCGCCCGCCTGGGGGATCCCCAGCAGCGCTTTGTCTCCCTCATCGTGGGCGGCACCAACGGCAAGGGCACCGCCAGCAGCCTGCTGGCCGCCCTGCTCGGGCGGGCCGGACACCGGACGGGCCTCTACACCTCCCCGCACCTGCACACCTGGCGCGAGCGCATCCAGGTGGAAGGCCAGCTCCTGTCGCGCGACGCCTGGGCCGAGGGCATCACCTTCCTCTACGACCACACCCGCGGCTTTGCGGCCGAAGGCCTGGGGCCCTTCAGCAAGTTCGAGGCGCTCACCGGGCTGGCGGCCCACTTCTTCGCCCGGGCCCAGGTGGAGTACGGCGCCTTCGAGGTGGGCCTGGGCGGCCGCTGCGACGCCACCAACGCCTGGGATTCCCGCCTGGCCATCCTCACCGCCATCGGCCTGGACCACGTGGAGGTGCTGGGCCACACCCTTGAGGAGATCGCCGCCGACAAGTTCCACGTCGCCCGGCCCGGCCACCCGCTCTTCACCACCGCGGCCCAGCCGCCCCAGGTGCTGGAATACCTGCGCCGCGCCAGCTGCCAGCGCCAGGTGGAACTGCTGGTGGCCGGCCCCGAAAAGGTCGAAGGCCCCGGGGGGGCTGCTCGTTCCTACCCTTTCGACCCTGCCTCCCTGCCCGGCCGACCCCGCACCTTTGCCGAGAACGCCCGCCTGGCCCTGGCAGCGGCCTCCTGGCTGCTGGGCGCAGAGCTGGATGCCCAAACAGCCAGGCAGACCATCGCCGCCCACCGCTGGCCGGGGCGTTTTGAAACCGCCGGCGAAAAGCCGCTGGTGCTGCTGGACGGGGCCCACAACCCGGCGGCAGCAGCGCGTCTGGCGGAGGGCCTGGGCGCCATGGCGCCCCGCTGGACCTTCCTGGTGGGCGCCCTGCGCGGCCACGATGCCGCCGGCCTCCTCCAGGCCCTGCAGCCCCTGGCCCTCAGGGTGGTGCTCACCGCTCCGGACCACCCGCGCGCCCTGCGGCCCGAGGATCTGGCCGCCCGCGCCCCCGAGGGGATGCAGGTGGAGATCGTCCCCTCGGGCCTGCGCGCCCTGCGCCAGCTGATGGCCCAACTGGGCCCCTCAGATCACCTGTGCGTCACCGGCTCCCTCTCCCTGGTGGCCCAGGCCCGCGAGTTCTTCGACCTGCCCTGCGAGCGGGAAGGGGTGAGCGAGGATGCGGCCTTGGAGAGCCTCGAATGCCTGCAGCTGGCCTGCCAGCGGCGGGGCCTGGAATGGGAATTCGCCTCGGCCAACGGCCATGTCCTGTACCTGAAGCGGCCGGGGGCCCCGCGCTATTTCCTTCGCAACAAGCATCCCTTCAACGACTACGTGGCCGCCCGCCTGGCCGAAGACAAGGGCTACCAGTACGAGCTGTTCAGCCGGGCCGGGCTGCTGGTGCCCGCCACCCTGCAGGTCTTCAATCCCTTTGCCGACGACCGCTTCAACCGCTACAAGACCCACCCCTCCATCGCCGCCATCGCCGCCCAGGTGGAGGAGCGCTTCTCCTATCCGGTGCTGGTCAAGAAGTACCACAGCTCCCTGGCCCAGGGCGTCTTCCTCGAACACAGCCGCGATACCCTGTGCCGGCGCCTGCAGCTATTGTGCGAGAACAGCGGGTACCTCGACAACGTGCTGCTGATCCAGGAGTACGTGGCCGGTCCCGAGTACCGCATCGTGGCCAGCCGGGACGAGCTGCTGCTGGCCTACGAAAAGCAGGGGGCCAGCGGCGGCGAGGACCTCAATCCCCTGCACCAGGCCGGCGGCCAGGCCGTGCAGGTGGAGGCGGAGGAACTGCTGGGGCCCCTGCGCGCGCTGACCGCCCGGGTGGCCAGCGTGCTGGACCTGGGGTTCTACGCCATCGACCTGATCGCCAGCCCACAGGGCCTGTGCATCCTGGAGGTCAATCCCAACCCCTTCTGCTTCTTCTACAACCGCAGCAATGGCCGCGAGGACTTTGTGCGGATCTACGAGCGGCTCATCGAGAAATTTCTCGCCTGAGGTGCAGCGCATGACACCCCCCCCTCACCACCTCCAGACCCAACTGATCCACGCCGGCGAGCCGCAGCCCCGGCCCGCCGGGGCCCTGGTCCTGCCCGTGTACCAGAGCGCCACTTTCGAGTACCAGGGCCAGCGCAGTTACGACCAGCTCCGCTACATCCGCCTCAACAACACCCCCAATCACCAGGCCCTGCACCTCAAGCTGGCCGCCATCAGCGGGGCCGAGGCAGCGCTGGTGACCGCCTCGGGCATGGGGGCCATCACCACCACCCTGCTCAGTTTTTTGGGCGCCGGCGACCACCTGCTGGCCCAGGACTGCCTCTACGGCGGCACCCTCAGCTTCCTCAACGAGGAGGCCGGGGCCCTGGGCATCGAGGTCGACTTCATCAGGGGCAATGATCCGGCCTCGTGGGCGCCCCTGCTGCGGCCCACCACCCGCCTGATCTACGTGGAGACCATGACCAACCCGCTGCTGGAGGTGCCCGAGCTGGAGGCGGTGGTGGGCTTTGCCCGCCGGTGGGGCCTGGTCTCGGCCATCGACAACACCTTTGCCTCTCCGGTCAATTTCCGCCCCCTGGAACTGGGCTTTGACCTCGAACTCCACAGCGCCACCAAGTACCTCAACGGCCACTCCGACATCGTGGCCGGCTGCGTCATGGGCCGCAGCGCCCACCTCGCCCAGATCACCCGCCGGCTCAACCACCTGGGCGGCTCCCTGGACCCCCACGCCTGCTTCCTGCTGCACCGGGGCCTCAAGACCCTGGCCCTGCGCATGCGCCAGCACGACGAGAACGCCCTGGCCCTGGCCCGCTTCCTGGAGGGCCACCCCCAGCACCAGCGCGCCAAGCGGCTCTTCTCCGGCTGTGGCGGGGTGCTCAGCTTTGAGTTGCAGGGTGGGACCGCCGCCGCCGACCGGCTCATCGCCGCCCTCGAACTGCCGGTCTCGGCCCCCAGCCTGGGCGGGGTGGAGACCTTGATCACCCGCCCGGCCACCACCTCCCATGCCGGCCTCACCCTCCAGCAGCGCCCGGCCCTGGGCATCAGCGAGGGGCTGGTGCGGGTGGCCGTGGGCATCGAAGCCGCCCAGGATCTGTGCGCCGATTTCGCCCAGGCCCTGGACCAGCTCTGAGCAACACGAGCTGCTACTGGGGGGCGGCCTCTTCGGGGTTCTGGGTGTAGCGGCGGTCGATCTCCTGCAGGTAGCGCCTGGCCTCTTCCACGTGCCAGGCCGAGGCGCTCCACGAGACGATGCGCGAGAAGCCTTCGTACGCCTTCTCTATCTCGCCCTCCGCCATCCAGTTGGCGGCCAGGACCAGCAACAGGGCCGAGCGGCTCTTCAGGGGCGCCACGCGCAACTCCAGGTCAGCCATCAGATCCAGGCCCTCCTCGACCCGGCCGTCCAGATAGAAGGCCTGGCGCAACCCGGGCACCACCTGGTCCCACACGTCCTCTTCGGGGGGAATCTGGGCGATGGCCTTGCGGATCTGTTCGGTGGAACGGGTGTTGCCCCACAGGGTGAAGGCCATGGACAGGGCCCGGGTCCCCGAGCGGGAGGGCCGCTTCTGGAGATAGGTCTGGAAGTACTCCTCGGCCAGGGCGCGCTGCTGGGCCACCTGGCTGTCGACCTGCCGCTTGGACAGGTAGGCCGGCAGGATCAGCCGCTGGTCGCTCTTCATCTTGGCGTCAAAGGCCTCCTCGTCCGGGGAGATCTCCAGCCGCGGAGGCGCCGCCTCTCCGGCGGGCATCAGGTGCAGCCGGGACCAGGAGGCGTCGTTGTCGCCCTCGCCGCCATAGGTCAGCTGGCCGCCAAAGGGGCGCTCCCCGCCGTCGGGATCAGTGACCAGCAGCATGAACCCTATGGTCCGGCCGGCAAAGGGGGCGTGAAAGGCTGGGGTGAAGAGGGAGAGCACGGCCAGGGGGATAGCCGCTTCGAGGGTATACCCGCTTCCCTCCAGTGTCAGGGCCAGCCGGGTCTGGGGCGGGGCCGGCCCTTCCTGGCGGCCGCGCTGGTCGCCGTGGCGCCACCAGCGGCCCCCGGGCGGCAGGGCCGGATCAGCGGTGAAGACGAAGGCGTGGTCCCCCACAAACCAGGTGGGCCCGTCCCCGTCGCCGGGCACGTCGAGGAAGAGGGTCACCCCGTCCCGGCAGAACCACTGCCAGGGCTCTCCGCCCTCCACGTCGTGGACGTTGTCGCGGATCTGGGCCGCCAGGTAGAGCCCCTGGTCGTCCCATTCCAGGGCAAAGCGGCCGGACAGATCCGCGGGGGTGCCGGCCACGCCCTGTCCTTCGGCCGCCCCGTCATCGCCCAATCTGCCCCCCACCAGGGAGTCGCCGGGCGCCAGGTCTATCCACCGGGCTTTGCTCCATTCCCCCAGGTCGCCGTCCACCTTGGGGGGGATCTGGGCGCGCGCCGCCTCCACGATCAGACTGGGGTGGGCCTGGGCCCCGCCGGCAACCCCCAGGCCGAGGGCCAGACAACATGCGTTCAGAGACCAGCGCCACACAATTCGCCCCTCCTCGCTGTTGTTCGCTATTTAGAGCCCCTAACAGAATGAAATTCGTCGGCCAAAGCGCGAGCGAGAGTCGCAATGGCAAGGCGCCCGATGGAGGCGTATTGGCTCAGAAATACGCCGACTGAGGGCAACGAAGTCCATTGCGGCTCGCAGCCGCGCGGCGCCAGAAGGTCATTTTGTTAGTGGCTCTTAGAGCCTATCCGGAAACCGGCTTTGGTGGCGAGCCCGAGCGAAAGCGGCCGGGGCAAGGCGTCCGAGGGAGGCGTATTGGCTCAGAAATACGCCGACTGAGGACGACCCGAAGACCCGCCCAACTCCAAGAGTTGGGCGCCACGCCGGCCAGGCCGCTTGCAGCCGGGCGCAGCTCAAATGGGGTTTTCGGATAGGCTCTTAGTATAGTCACTGGTCCGAGCCACAGCCACAGCCACTCCTGCCAGAACCCTGCCAGTTTTTTTTACAGCTGTAAGAGCAGCTGGCGAATTTCCGGCCTTTCCATCTGCCTGGCCAAACTGCCTAATTCCATCCCGTAAAACGACTTCCCTTCTGCCATCCGCACCTGGCATCCCCCTTGCTCTCACCCTGCCCCGGAGTGTGATCACGCGTTCTCACACACTCCTATCCTCCTTGATTGGGCTGGCACTGGTCTGTCTGAAGTCGCACTCATGACGGACCAGTGCCTAGTAAACCCCTCCTCACCGGCACCGACCTACCTATGATCAAGACCTGGATCGGCATTCTCGGTATGCTCTCACTCCCGGCCCTAAGCCTGGCCCAGGCCAACGATATCCAGTTCCGCCAGCTCGCCCTGCTCGTCCTGGAGCAGCGCCTGGAGCAGCGCGAAGGGGCGATGCTGAACGGCGTCCTCAACCAGATCAGCCAGGAGACCCATCTGCCCGATACCGAAACCCGCAAACGCCTGGTCAGCCTGCTGGACAGCCTGGAGACACAGCGACGGGAAAAGAGCGCGGGGTGGAAGGCCCTGATCAATCTGGGCAAGAAACAGGCCCCCTCCAAGGGGGTGGAGAAGTTCCTGCGCCAGCTGGCCGACGACGCCCGCAAGGCCCTGCTCAGCCCCCCCAACCGCAAGGGCGGGGACTGCGATCTGAAAACCCTGGTGGCCGATGCCGAGCAGAACGCCCAGCTCCTGCCCGGCCAGGGCAAGGAACTGGCTCTGCAGCTGCTGAGCCTGGGCTCGGCCAGCACCGTGCCCCGCCTCGCAGGTGTTCCCCAGCAGGTCCGCCTCCTGGTGGAGGTGCTAAACGCCCCGGTAGAAGTAGTATCTGCAACCGCGGACTCGCCCATTATCGGCTCAGGCGCCCAAACCAAGCTGCCTGATATACCCCAACTGCTGTTGCCCTCTCTGGTCCAGGATCTAGCCACCTCTCCCCGTATCAAATCAGCGGTGGAGCAGCCCTCCGCGCAGCTGCCGGATTACCGGCTAGTAGTGACCCTCGCAGACCTCCAGGACAGCTACAATGGCGGCCCGCAGCAGCAGATCACCCTCACCGCCCAGCTCGCCCTGATCTCCCTGAAGAACGAGGAGCAGGTGTACCAGCGGCCGCTGATCGTCAAGCGCTACACCTCCACGGGGAAGGTGCTCGATCCGGCGTCGGCGGAGTTCTGCAAGGAGGTGGCAACTGAGATCCGCCACGCCCTCGACGCCTACTTGTCCGCCCGTTGAAGCGCCGTGACCGCCCGCGCCCATATGCGCACCACCTGGCGGCGTTGCCGGCCCTGGTGCCTGGGCCTGGGCCTGCTCCTGCTCGGTGCGGGAGGACGCGGCGCGGCCGAAACCCGGGCAGGGCTGTCCTCCGACACCCTGGCCTGGTGGGATGCCGGGCAGCCGGTAAAGATGTCCCCTGGCTCGCGCACCACCGCCGACTGGCTGCGCTGGCTGGCCAAGCGCAAGTCCTTTGTCTGGCGGGGGGTGCCCTACGGCTTGACCGGTCTGCCGATGGGTCGCTACAGCGGCCTCTCGGGCTGGAACTACGGCGGGCGGCTCAAGCTGACCGACTACAGCCGCCGGCCCTTCCGCTACAAGCTCATCCTCAACTGGGTGCAGTCCACCAGGAACCGCCTCGACCTTTCCATGCGGCTGCGCGTGCCCAGCCTGGCCGGCACTCAATGGGGGCTCAACCTCCAGCTCGACTATTACCAGGGTCTGCGCCCTTACTACGGGGTGGGCAACGACACCCCCTACGACCCCCACCTCACCGATCCGCACAGTCCCTTCTTCATCGACAAGAACTACTACGCCTACCGCATCCAAAAGCCCCGGCTGCTCTTCACGGTGATGCGCCCGGTGAGGTATCCTTTTTTCGTCGCCGTGGGTTTTGGCCTCAAACACGTCGACATCCGCCCGCCCGAGCGGACCTCCCGGCTCTTCGAGGATCGGTCTTTTGACCTGGGCGTGGGCAACAGCGGCTTGCTGGGGGTGATGCTGCGCTGGGACACCCGCGACGACGAGATCCTGCCCCGGCGCGGCACCCTGCACGAGTGGTCCTACGAGACCTCGCACAATTCGCTGCTGGGCCTGCTTTTGCCCAACATCGGCTTCAGCCGCTACACCCTCACCGACATCCGTTTTTTCCCGCTCACCCCCCGTCTGAACCTGGCCAACCGCGCGGTCTTCGAGGTCATACAGGGACAGGTGCCGGTCGATGTGATGGGCGATCTGGGCGGGCTGCGCAGCAAGATCCCGGGATTGGGAGGGGATGCCACCCTGAGGGGCTACGACACCAACCGCTTCACCGACCAGGTGCGCTACTTCTCGAACACCGAGCTGCGCTACACCCTGGGCAGCCAGCGCCTATTCCGGCAGTACCTGGAGTGGACCGGGGTGGCCTTTGTGGACCTGGGCCGGGTCTGGCCAGACCTGAAGGCCCTCACCCCTGCCGGCATGCACCTGACCGGCGGCGGCGGGCTGCGGGCCTACTGGAACGAGGACTTCGTCATCAGTATGGAGAGCCGCTTCTCCGCCCAGCAGCGTATCCTCGCCTTTAGCCTGGGCAACATCTTCTGAGTGTGCCGATGAAACTTCCTGCGATCCTGGGTCTGGCCCTCCTGCTCCTGCTGCCCGCCGCTGCCTGGGCAGAGGCCGCCGGCCAAGTCCCGGTGCTGCTGGGCCTGCGGGTAGAGTTCATCCCCTTCGGCCTGACCCTGGCCGGGGTGGCCCTCTCCACCCGCTTCCCCCAGGTCCGCTCGGTGGGAGCCTGGCTGCGCTGCGGCTGGCACGTGGGGGTGGGCTATGTGCTGGGCTTTCTGCTCATGCTCTGGCTGATGGGCTGGCATCCGCTTCCCGGCAAGTAAATAGAGGAGTTTGATACGCGTGGATACAAATAGGGAGAAAACCAAATCCAGTAAGGCCGTTATCTATATCGCCCTGGGGTCACTGACCCTGGTGTGGGCTCTGATCCTCTGCCACCTCTTCTGGGGATAGGAGGCGCATGAAAGCCCTGCTCATCTACCCAGAAATGCCGCCTACCTTCTGGACCATGTACCAGGTGATGGAGATGGTGGGCAAAAAGGCCAGCTACCCGCCCCTGGGCCTGCTGACCATCGCCGCCCTGCTGCCGGAGGCGTGGGAAAAGCGCCTGGTCGATCTCAACGTGCAGCCCCTCGGAGAACAGGATCTCCAGTGGGCGGACCTGGTGTTCATCGGGGCGATGAACGTCCAGGCAGCCCCGGCCCGCGCCCTCATCGCCCGCTGCCGCGACACCGGGGTGCCCATCGTGGCTGGAGGCCCGCTCTTCACCCACGAACACGAGCAGTTCGCCGGGGTGGACCACTTTGTGCTGAACGAGGCCGAGATCACCCTCCCGCGTTTCCTGGCCGACCTGGCACGGGGCCGGCCCAAACCCCTCTACACCACCACCCAGTTTGCCGACGTGCAACTGGCCCCCCTGCCCCGTTGGGAACTGGCCGACCTGGACCAGTACGCCTACGGCATCGTGCAGTACTCGCGCGGCTGCCCGTACCACTGCGATTTCTGTGACGTCACCGCCCTCTTCGGCAAACGGCCCCGCACCAAGACCTCGGCGCAGATCATCGCCGAACTGGAGGCCCTCGGGAACCTGGGCCGCTTCGATCTGCTGCTCTTTGCCGACGACAACCTGATCGGCAACAAGAAGGCGCTCAAGGCCGACCTGCTGCCCGCCCTCGTCGACTGGCGCCGGCAGCGTCCGCCCACCCCTGGTTTCGCCACCCAGGTGACCATCAACCTGGCCGACGACCCCGAGCTGATGCAGTTGATGCTCGAAGCCGGCTTCAGGCATATCTTCATCGGCATCGAGACCCCCGAAGAGGACAGCCTGATCGCCTGCAAGAAGGGGCAGAATACTAGGCGCGATCTGCTGGACGATGTCCGAAGACTCCAGAGAGCGGGGTTCATCGTAACGGCAGGTTTCATCGTCGGCTTCGACACCGACATCCCCTCTATCTTTCAAAGACAGATCGATTTTATCCAAGAGAGCGGCATCGTGATCGCGACGATCAACCTGCTCAAGGCGCCGCCCGGCACCGAGCTGCACGAGCGCATGAAGCGGGAGGGCCGCCTGATTGAGCCCTTTGATTTTGATGAAGCCAAGACGAATATTGTGCCACTGATGGACGCCGAGGTGTTGTACCGAGGCTACCAGGAGATATTGGCACACATCTATTCGCCTGCATCGGTCTTTCAGCGCGCCAGGGCTTTTTTGCAGGAGAATCCCCGCGCCAGGGTCGAGCACCCTGTTTCGCGGGGCACGCACTGGCGGGACCTCGGCATCTTTTTCAGGATCGTCCTGCACATCGGCATCATGGGCGAAGAGCGCGCCTACTTTTGGAAGCTCTTGGGGTGGACCCTGCGCCATCGCCCGAAACGGCTGGTGTTGACATTCTTATTCGCGGTGCTGATGTATCAATTTCGCCGGATGAGCGATGTCGCTATCCGTGTATTTCCCCTTGGAAGGCAGGCAGCAGAACAGGTGCGTGAAAACCTCGCGGAGAGACTCTCCGGATAGTAAGCTGCCTGCCTTCATACGTTGAGAGGGGGTTTGCGCGAGCGAATCCCCTCTCTTTTTGCCTTGGGATGCCAACGCCGCCACTGCCAGTTTTTTTGTTGGCAGCCAATCCGCTTTACACCAGCCCGGTCTCTGATTCTCTGCCTGCTGCGCTCTGTCCTTCCCCCTCTTGCTTATTTATCAGCCGCTTACAAAAGGCCAGGTGGTGTCTCGGCCCTGGCACGCCTATTGCGTAACCCTCTCCAGGGTTGTGCGTTTCGCGCACCCTTACTGCAGTGGGTCCCGCCTGCTGCGAAAGGAGTGGAACGATGGAGCCGAAAACAGGTACCCGCAGACCCATCACCTTTCAGTTGAGCGCCCCCGAAGCGCGAGCAGTCTTTCTGGCCGGCAGCTTCAACGATTGGGAGGCCACCAGCCTGCCGATGGCGCAGGATGAGAGGGGTGTCTGGAAAGCGGAAGTGGACCTGGAAGCAGGGGTGTACGAATACCGCTTCATGGTAGATGGAGAGTGGCAGGATGACCCCGAGTGTGAAGAGCGGTGCGCCAATGGCTTTGGGACCTGCAACTGCGTGGTGCGGATTTGAGAGGGCTCCCAAGAGTGGGAGCCCTCGGTTAGTGGGAGAACACCGAGGTTGCGGTGGCGTAGCTACTGGCCCGCTCCCGGAGAGAGCAAGCGGAGAGGGCCCTGTGAAGGCCAGGAGTTGAACCTCCTGCCGCGCAAGGCGAGGGGCTCCGGCATGCGCTGAAGCCGCCGGCCCATCCGCAGGCTGGAGAGAACCGCGATGGCCCAATACGAGGTTACCCTGAGGGACTACTGGCGCATCATGCGCCGGCGCAAGGGCATCGTGATCTTCACGGTCGCCCTGCTGGGGTTCTTCAGCTTTCTGACCGCCCATTTCTGGAAGCCGGACCCCATTTACAAAGCCGTCTCCAAGGTCCAGATCAATTCCCCCGAAAGCCTCGCCTCCCTCAACGCCCAGTACATGGGTCTGGCCGGCGGCGGCACCGACCGGCTGGAGACCCAGCGCGCCATCATCACCAGCTTTCCGGTCATCCAGCGCGCCGTCGCCTATCTGCAGCTGTGCGCCAACTGCACCACCAGAGAGGATTCGACCCGGATGGTGCTGTTCCTGGAGAGCCTGATTCAGACCAGCCAGGAAGGCTACACCAACATCATCAGCATCGAGGCCACCGGTAGGACCCCCGAGGAGGCGCGACAGCGGGCCGATGCGGTGGCCACGGTGTTCGCCGCCTACAACAACGACCAGAAAAACGAGAAGGCGAAGAAGCACCGCGAGTTTGTCGAGCAGCAGCGCCAGCAGGCCCGCCTGTCTCTGGCCCTAGGGGAGGACTCCGTCCGGGCCTATCGCGAGCAGCAGCAGTTGGTCTCCATCGACGCCCAGGCCCGCGTCAAACTGAACCAGATCACCACCTCCAGGAACACGGTTAACCAATTGACGCAGGATGTGCAGGGCATTGCGGCGATGCAGAAGGAGACGGAGGAACGGGGAGGGCTTTCGGAGCGGGCCATGCAAGGGGTGTCTCGCATCCGGGTGGGGGATGCTTTCATGGGTCTTGCCCAGCAGACGAATACCCTGCTGTTGGAGCGCAACACCCTGATGGTGCAGTATACCGACCAACATCCCAAGGTCAAGCAGCTTCAGGCAAAGATCGACGAACTGAACAAGAGCATGAAGGAGGAACTGAAGTCGCGGCGCCAGGTGCTGGCTCGCGACCTGCTGGCCGCCCGCGACCTGCTGGAAAAGTCGCAGCTGGAATACGACCAGCTGCCCGCTGTAGGTTTGACGTTGGCCCGTTTACAGCGGGTGGTGACCCTGCGACAAAAAGCGGTGGGGGTGCTGGAAAAGGAGTACCAAAACGCCCGCATCCGCGAGGCGGACAAGATCGAAGAGGTGACCGTGCTGCAGCGGGCGCTGACCCCCACCCAGCCCACCAACCCCCACAACCCGCTGCAGCGGGCGCTGATGGGGGTGATCCTCGGCCTGGTGCTGGGCATCGTCTTCGCGGTGGTGGCTGAGTCGCTGGACACCTCCATCGGCACGGTGGAGGACGTACAGGAGTATACGGGTAGCCAGGTGGTGGGTATCATCCCCTACATCGACATCGACGACGTACGGGCCTCCCTGCGCCGGCGAGGCCTGGATGTCAGCGACGAGAAGACCATCCAGCGCAAGGCACAACTGGTGGCCTTCTTCGACCCTCAGTCGACCATGGCCGAGTCCTACCGCACCCTGCGCACCAACATCGAGTTCGTGACCGTCGAAAAGGGGGTCCGTTGCCTGATGGTCACCAGTTCGATGATGCGGGAGGGCAAGAGCACCACTATCGCCAACCTGGCGATGACCATGGCCCAGCTGGGCAAGCGCACCCTGCTGGTGGACTGCGACCTGCGCAAGCCGACCTTGGCCAAGCTCTTCGGCCTGGACAAGGAACCGGGGATGACCGAGGTGATCGTCGGCAACTACGACTGGCACCAGGTGATCCGCACGGCCACCGATATCGTCACCGGCGGCATGGGCATGGAGGACATCCTCCAGACCCAGGGGATCAGCAACCTGCACATCATCCCCAGCGGCTCGATCCCGCCCAACCCGGCTGAGTTGCTCAACTCGCGGCGGATGAGCGAGTTCATCTCGGAGGTGCGCGAGGCCTATGACGTGGTGCTCTTCGATTCGCCGCCCTCCCTGCAGGTCACCGACGCCGCCATTCTCGGCAAGAAGGTGGACGGGGCGCTGATGGTCTACAAGGTGGGCGAGGTTCCCCGGGCTTCACTGAAACGCTCCACCGCATTGCTCAAGAGCGTGCAGATCGAACTGTTGGGCATCGTCCTCAACGGTCTGCACGCCGACGTCAGCGTCGAGTACCAGGATCTGGGCTACTACTCCTATTACGGCTATGGTAGTGAGAAGTCTGCCAAGAAGCGCACCCCGGGCGAGCGCTTCCAGGACTACCTGCGCAGGTGGAAACGGCGGCTGGGGAAGGAGGAGGGCCGAGAGGAACCCCGGGGGGAAGAAGAGGTGCGGCCCTCCCGCGATCTGGCGCACCGGCCGTCAGGGAAGAACGAGGCAGCCTGGGCCAGGAATCGCCGGGTCGAGGGCGTCGTGCAGCGACCATGATCAATATCCTCGACCCCACCAGGATCTGCCGCACTGCTTGGACAAGGGGCATGAAACCCATACTACAGCACCTTTTCCTGTTCTTGTTAGTGGCCCTGGCCTGGAACGAGTGCCAGGCGCAGAGTCTGCGCCTGCGGGTGCTGGGTTTCACCGGTGACCGCTTTACGGCCCGGATCGGCCAGACCCTGACTTTGGAGATCTTCGCTGACTTGCAGGGAGTGACGGCTTCGGGCTTCTCCCTCTTTGTCTCCATCCCCAGCGGTCCCTTCCAGGTCATAGACGCCGATGCCAACAGAGTGGGAACCCAGCCCTTTGTAGCCGGTCCGCTCTTCCAGGGCGCCGGTGAAAACCGCAACATCCTCTACGCTGAGAGCGAATCGCCGGCCAATGTGTTGGAGGGGCTGCAGTTGCAATACGCGGCGGTCCTCGGCGCTGGCCAGAACCGCCAGCGCAACGGCAGCGGCATTCTGGCCACCTTCAAAGTGCGGTGCATCAAGCCCATCCTCAATGGGCGGTTCATAGTGGACGACAACCCGGTATTGGAGACTTTCCTCACCCTGCCCGATGGGCAGAGCATCGCTAAGTTCAGAACCCTGCAGGGAACTGAGGTTACGGTGACCGGAATCACCCTGCGCGATATTCCGGACGTGATCCTGCTGCCCGATCAGGCCGACAGCACCACTATCGGCTCGCTCACCAACTACCTGGAAAATACCCTCTCACCACCGGATTCGATCCGCTGGAGTTATGAGCCAGCCAACCCCGACAGCATTGCCATCCAGGTAGATCCGCGGTCCCGGGTGGTGAAAATCACCCCGGCCAGGGGCTGGAGAGGTCAGCGCAATATCCTGTGGACAGCGACCGAATCCCAGGGGTTGTTGCCTGGGGAGGCGCCGCTTTCGGCATCTGATGTGTCGCGCGTCATAGTCAATACCCCACCCAGGTTCCTCCGCGCTTCCAGCCCTGGGGGGGGCGGGGTCAAGCGGGACACGGTGCGCATCCGCGAGGATCAGTACCCCTATGTGCCTGGGGTGGTCAACAACAACCGCAGCCTGGCCTTCAAGGCATTGGACCTGGATACCCTCGTCGTGGACCCAGATATCATCGATCCGCAGACCGAGCTGGATTTTGTGGTGCTCTTGTACGATACCAGCGTTTTACCTGCTGTCACCGGTGAAGACGACGAGGTCGCCCATGGGTTATTGATCTGGTCAAGGCCGGACTTTGCCGGGGTCGATTCTTTCAAGGTAGTGGTCCGCGACCAGTTCAGGGGACAGGACTCCCTGCGGGTGGTCGTGTTGGTGGAGGAGGTGCCCGATGCCCCTCGGTTCCTTTTTGCCGGCCAAACCCTTCGCCTGCCCAAGGGGGGTCAACGGCGCATCGCCATCGAGGATTTCGTCGTCGACGTCGATACCCCCCTCGAAAATATGAAACTCGAATGGGATGATGACCCGAGCGGGCACTTTTTCGTCCAGAAGAATACGGCGGGCGACAGCCTGATCTTCCGCAGCGATTCGACCTTTGTCGGCAACGGGCGGTTTGTATTCCGGGCCTATAACCCGCTTGAGCCCGAGAACCTCAAGACCACCCTGGTCCTCAACATCACCTCCATCCCAGAGGGGATCTCCAGTCAGGATACCCTGAAGGTCACCATCGGTGAGGAGGAAGGGGAAACCAGAGGAGGATTCCAGGTCAAACCTCTCGGTTCACTGGAAATCCTGGTCAACCAGATCCTCACCCTCGCCCTGGACGACTACGTGCAAGCGACCCCCGAGGTCTCCAAGGCCGACATCGAATGGCGCCTCAACCGCAAGAGTGCTACCCACACCCTCGCCCAGATCGACACCGCCCACGTACTGCAACTCTTCGGCCTGAGCCCTGGCACCGATACCCTGTCCATCGCGGCCCAAGACAGGGCGGGTAACAAGCAGGTCCTCAGCACCACCGTGCGGGTGCTGGGGCAGGGCGAAGTACTCAAGCTGCAGTCCATCCCCGACATCCAGTTCATCGCCAACCTGCCCTTTACCGGGCTGCATCTCAACGAGTTCGTGATCGACCGCCAGGCCCATCCCGACTCTGTGCTGCGCTGGAGCGCCAGAACCCTGGGAACCTCGCCCATCATCGTCCAGGTGAGCGGCGACTCGGTGTTCGCCATCTCCAGGGTAGTGGCCGAGGCCGAAGTGGTTTTTGAGGTGCGCGACGTGGTCCGCAACTCCATTGGCCGGGACACGGTGCGGGTTTTTTCCCTCGATCCCTCCACAGCTTCCAGACGGCTCAAAGACCTCCCGCCCATCACCTTTGCCACCGGCCAGGAGGACAGTTCCCTCTTTCTGGACAAGTTCCTGCCCGATGGGGTCTCGCGCGCCAGGGTGCGCTGGTCGGTGGCAGGCCAGCGCATTACCAGTCCCTTCATCGATCCCAGACCACCGCACGAACTGCACCTGAGGGCTGTGGGCAACAAGGTAGGCGTAGACACGCTCAAGTTCACTGCCGACCTGGGCGGGGGGGTCACGGCTATCGGCCCCATGGTGGTGACGGTGACCGAGCCGGTGGATTTCTCCACTCTACGCCTGGAGTTGGTGCCCAACCCCCTCAACCCCGAATTCATCGAGGTCTTCGTCGTGGCCAGGCGTGCCTTGGCCGGCACCCCCAACGTGGTGCGCTCCTTTGAGGGCAGCAATAGCGCGGTGGCCGTGAGCCAGATCGAGGCAGACCTGCCCAAACGGGGGGTTTTGATCTGGACTGGCAGTGTGCGGCTGCGTCCCAGAGCAGCAGGGACCGCCTTCTTCTCCACCCAGGCGACAACGGCTCTTGGCACGGTGGTGCGCGATACTGCTTCAGTGGCCATCGCCCCAGTGGTGGCCGGGAAACCAGTGGTGCTGGAACACGGCGGCGTAGAGTTGTGTCTGCCCCCTCGCGCTGCGGCCGGAGCGACCACCATTCTCATGCGGACCCGGGGACCCAGCGAAGAGGAGGGGGCGGCCAAGATCGCCGGCAGTGCTTCCCTGGAGTTGAGGAAATGCATCGACCTCTATCCGGCGGGCTTAGTCCTGGAGGGGGCGGGGGTATTGCGGGTAGAACTGGCCGCAGACGAAGGTCTCTATTACCAGCGCGGCGTGGTCTGGGTGCCCGTTCCCCAAACCATCACCCGTCTGGGCCGTTACGCAGTATTGGCCGGCCGGTCTGAAGACCAAGTGGAGGCGGGGACGCTGCCGCAGCATTCCTCGCTGGGGGTCAATTATCCCAACCCCTTCAACCCCGGGACCTTGATCCCCTTTACCCTGGACCAGGAAGGGCGGGTCCGGCTGGGGATCTACAACCTTTACGGGCAACGGGTGCGCCTGCTGGTGGACGAGGTCCGCGCCCCCGGACAGTACCAGGTGCGCTGGGACGGCCGCACCCAGGCCGGCGACCCGGTGGGCAGCGGGGTGTATATCTACCGGCTCGAGGTCGGGGACCAGGCTTTCAGCCGCCGGATGAGCTTGCTCAAGTAGGAGGAGGGACCATGAGGAGAAACTGGTTGTTGGTGGGCGTCGCGTTGTTGTGCAGCGCCTGCGGAGGCGGGAACGGGCTGGGGCCAGGGGAAAACAAGAAGAGGGAAGACCAGGTGAAGGAGCGCCTGTCTCTGAGCTGGAAGAGCTATAGAACGGGCGATTTCCAAGGCGCCATCGCCGCCTTCACTCAGACTCTCGAAAGTGCCGACCTGCTGGTCTGAGATGAGTGCAAGCCCCGGCGCCGACGCCTGCGGTTATTCCCCGCACTGCCAGTTTTTTTGTTGGCAGCCAATCCGCTTTACACCCGCCCGGTCTCTGATTCTCTGCCTGCTGCGCGCTGTCCTTCCCCCGCTTGCTTATTTATCAGCCGCTTACAAAGATGCCAGGTGGTTTCTCGGCCCTGGCACGCCTATTGCATAACCCCTTGCAGAGCGGCAAGGGCAGCGGAAGACGGTCTCGACAGCCTCGGCCCTGCCGGTGCGCTCCTGATTCGGGTGGGCCTGCACGGCTTCTCCCCGCGTGCAGGCCCACCCCTCTATCTCGCCCAGAAATAGCTGAACGCCAGGGAGGTGGGTTGTGCCGGGAATCCTATTTGTCGACGACAACAAGAACGTCCGCGAGTTCTGCAAGCGCGAACTCGGAAGAGAAGGGTACCGCGTGATCCTCTGCGAGGACGGCAACAAAGCCCTCCAGATCCTGAGGAAGGAACCGCCAGACTTGGTGATCATGGACGTGCATATGCCTCTCCTGAGTGGTATCGAAACCGCCAGACTCATGCGGGCGCAAATTCCCCACCTGCCGATCATCTTCTACACCGTGCAACGGGAAGCGCTGGATGGTGGCCATGCCGGGATGGTGGAGGTGCAGGTGGAGAAATCAGAAGATCTGACCGAGCTGAAGTCACAGGTGGCGCAGGTTCTGGCCTGGCGCTCCCACAGCAAAGAGAAGGAGGTGCGATGATGACCGAGAAGCAAAGAGCGCTATGCCCCTGGAATTGCGTAGCATTGGCCATTTTGGGCGCTTTCACCATCCTCGGCTACCAGTATTTCCGCCTGGGCGTTTTCATAGTCCTCAGCTATCAGTATTTCCACATGCTATTGCTGCAGTGAACCCGGCCATCCCTCCAGAGCGAGACTGGCCCAACCTCAAGACCGAAAGGAGCACGCCATGAATTTCACCCTTCCCCAAGCCACCCGTTTCCTGGCAGCACTGGTGGCCCTGATCTCCCTCTCAAAGCTCGGCTCCCCTGTCCAGGCGCAGTTCAAGGACTACGGCACCCCGGGCTTTGGCGCCGGCCTGCACGTGGGCGGCCTGCTGGGCAAGACCGACCTGAGGGACAAGCCCGATGTGCAGGTGCGCGGGTACCTCAGCCACGGCCTCACCTCGATGTTGAGCGCGCAGATGGGGGCCGGGTACGCCTCCCTCAAAGGCAGAGAGTACCGGACGGACGTCGGGCTGGTGGACTTTCGCCTAGTGGCCACCCCCTTCCAGTTCAAGCGGGTGAGCCCCTTCCTCTTTGCCGGGGCCAGCGCGCTGCGCTACGATTGGGACCAGATTCCGCGGACCCGCACCGCCGGCGCCAAAACCATCGACTGGACCGGAGCGGTCCCGGTGGGCGCCGGGATGAAATTCAAGCTGACCGAACGGATCTCGATGGACCTGAGCGGCGGCTATACCCACACCTTCAGCGACGTGCTCGACGCCAGCGCCCTGAAGGCAGGCAAGGACGTGTACTGGGGGGCCAAGCTGGGCTTCGATCTGGGGCGCCACCCAGATCCAGACCGCGACGGCCTCTACGCCAAGGCCGAGAAACGCCTGGGCACCAATCCCAAACGCAGCGACACCGATGGCGACGGCCTGAGCGATGGGGAGGAGGTGAAGAAGCACAGAACCAACCCCCTCGTCAGGGACACGGACGGGGATGAGCTATCCGATTGGGAAGAAGTGAACAAATACCGGACCAATCCGCTGGTGGCCGACACCGACGGCGACGGGGTCGCGGACGGCACCGAGGTCGCCTTGGGCAAGGATCCGCTGGCGGCCAGCAATCAGGTGGCCAAGGCCGAGGCTTCCAAGGTCGAAGTGGCCCCTCGGGCGCCCGCGCCTGTCCAGCAGGACCGCGCTGTGGCCCAGACCTTCCAGCCCTTGTACTTCGACTTCGACCGGTACACCCTCCGCGAGGATCAGAAAGTGATCTTGGCCGGGCACGCCGAGCAGCTCAAGGCCAGCCCCAAGTCCAAAGTGACCGTGGAAGGTCACTGCGACGAACGGGGAACTGCCGAGTACAATCTCGCCCTGGGCCAGAAGCGGGCCGACAGCGTCAAAAGCTTCCTAGTGAAGTCCGGGGTCGCCGCGGAGCGTTTGACGACGACCAGTTATGGCAAGGAAAGACCAGTAGACCCCAGCCATACCGAAGCGGCCTGGGCCAAGAATAGGCGGGGAGAACTGGTGCCGGCGGAGGGGAACCTCCAGGCGCTCCAGGAGTGAGGCGGGCACTCCCCTTCAGTTCCAGGCTGGCCTGTCCTCTCTCCCCCGGGGGCAGGCCAGTTGTTTGTTCTGGTGCAGCGCCGCCGCTTGACGCTGCGGCCTACCCGCCGCAGATTCTCCATCGCACCATGGGGCTTCCAGTTCCCCTGGCAGAGGAATACCGGTCGTGAAGTTGTCTACCAAGATCACCTTGCTGGTGGCAGGGGTGCTCGCCCTGGCCGTGGTTATCAGTATGGTGGCGGTGTTCTCCACCCGTCAGTTGGGCAGACTGATGGAGGGCATGGTAACTGAGAACCTGTCGAGCATCAAGGCCGCTGAAGAGCTGGAGATCGCCCTGCTCGAGCAGCGGGGTTTTGTTTCGTACTACATCCTGGATCAGGGCAACCAGCTCTGGCTGGAGGAGCTGGAAAGCAAACGCCAGAGCTTTGAGCAGTGGCTGGTCCGCGCTAGTCAGACGGCCCACAGCCCGGAAGAGGAAGAACTGATCCGCAGCTTGGAGGCGGTCTACCGGCGCTACGACGAGCAGCGCAACCAGGCGATTACCTTTTACCAGCAGGGACACAGCGAGGCAGCCAATCAACTGCTGCTCCACGAGATGAAAAGCCTCTACAACCAGGCCTATGACCTGTGCGAGGCCTTTCTGGCGACCAACGAGCGTATCATCTCCGCCGCCATCGAGGAGGGCAGGGCGCAGATCTGGCAGCGCACCCTGCTGGTGGGGGCCAGCGTGGGCTTCGCGGCCCTGTTCAGCCTGGGGCTGCTGTGGTTCTTCTTCCACGGCATCCTCACCCCCCTCCAGCAGATGGCCAGGGAAGCCCGCACTTTTTCCGCCGACAATCGCGCCGCTGCTCCCGGAGGCTCTCCCCAGGACGAGTTGCGTGAGGTTGGCTTCTACCTCAAGACCCTGATGTCCGACGTGAGTGAGACCCGCACCAGCCTGGAGCACAGCCGCAACCAACTGCTGCAAGCCGAAAAGCTCGCCTCAGTGGGCAAGCTGGCCGCCAGCGTCGCCCACGAGATCCGCAATCCACTCACCTCGCTGAAGATGCGCCTCTACTCGCTGCGCCAGGCCTTTGGCACCGACCCGCTGCACAGCGACGACTTCCAGGTGGTTTCTGACGAGATCTCGCGGCTGGAGCGCATCATCCGGAGCTTTCTGGAATTCTCGCGACCTCCCGAACTCCAGCTGCAGCCCCAGCCGCTGGCCCCGCTGCTCGACCGCACCCTCGACCTTTGCGGCCACCGCCTCTTTGAAAAGGACCTCGCCCTGACCCGCCAGGACGGGGCCGGTCTGCCCGAGGTGCTGGCCGACGCCGACCAACTCAAGCAGGTGTTCATCAACCTGCTCAACAACGCCTCCGAAGCCCTGCCCGAAGGGGGGCAGTTGCTGATCTCCTCCGCCCCGAAGCAGGACCCCGAAGGCCGCGCCATGGTCGTGGTGCGTTTCGCCGACAACGGCCCGGGTATTCCCCCCGAGCTGCAGGCGCACGTCTTCGAGCCCTTCTTCACCACCAAGGACGAAGGCACCGGCCTGGGCCTGTGCATCGCCGCGCGCATCATGGCCCGCCACCAGGGCCGGCTGGTGCTGGAATCGTCGACGGCCCGGGGCAGCACCTTTGCCGTGTGGATACCGGTCGCCCGGGAGAGAGAGGGATGAGCAAGATTCTGGTAGTTGACGACGAGGCCGGCGTGCTGGCCTCCTTCGAGAAGATGCTTTCCGGGCAGGGACACCAGGTGCTCACCGCCCGCCGCGCTGACCTTGCCCTCGAACTGCTGCCCACCGAGCAGCCGGACCTGCTCATCATGGACATCCGCATGCCCGGCATGGACGGCCTGGAGGCTTTCCGGCGCATTCGGGCCGGCAATGCCAGGCTGCCGGTCATCTTCATGACCGGGTACAGCACCACCGAGTACGCTATTGAGGCGATGAAGCTGGGCGCCTTCGACTACCAGGTGAAACCCTTTGAGCCGGAGGAGTTGCTGCGGATCATCGACCGGGCCCTGGAAGGGTACCGGCTCATGCAGCGCCAGGTGGCCTTTGATCCGGCCACCCTGCCCGATGCAGGCGACGCCTTGATCGGCCAGGGCCCGCTGATGCAGGAGGTCTACAAGCAGATCGGGCGGGTGGCCCAGACCGACGCCGCGGTGTTGATCCGGGGGGAGACCGGCACCGGCAAGGAGCTGGTGGCCAGGGCCATCTACCAGCACAGCCGGCGCTCTGGCGCGCCCCTGCTGATGCTCAACTGCGCGGCTATCCCCGAGACCCTGCTCGAAAGCGAACTCTTCGGCCACGAAAAGGGGGCCTACACTGGGGCCATAGCCAGGCGCATTGGCCGTTTTGAACAGGCCAGCGGCGGCACCCTCTTCCTCGACGAGATCGGCGATATCTCCCCGGCCACCCAGGCCAAGATCCTGCGCGTCCTGCAGGACCAGCACTTCGACCGGCTCGGCGGCCAGGAGCCCATCCGCGTCGACGTGCGCCTGCTGGCCGCCACCAACCGCAATCTGGAACAGGCCATCGCCGCGGGCCAGTTCCGCGAGGACCTCTACTACCGCCTCAAGGTGGTCACCATCGCCCTGCCGCCGCTGCGCGAGCGGCGCGAGGACATCCCCAAACTGGCCGAGTACTTCGTGGAGCGCTTCGCCAGACAGCTCAAAGTCGACCCTCCCTCGCTGGCGGACCAGGCCATGGCTTTGCTGCTCTCCCACCCCTGGCCGGGCAACGTGCGCGAACTGGAACACTGCCTGCACCGCGCCCTGATCGCCACCGGCGGCTACCCCATCCAGGCCGACGACCTGCGCCAGGCCCTGGGACAGTCTCCGACAGCGGCTGACCAGCCGGGATCGGCACCGGAGGATCTGCTCGTCCAGGTGCGCGACTACCTCAAATCCCACTCCGGACCCTCCACCCACGAGCGCTTTCTCGAACAGGTGGACAAGCTGCTGGTGGCCGAGGCCCTGCGTCAGACCGGGGGCAATCAAACCCAGGCGGCCAGGCTCCTGGGCCTGACCCGCCCCACCCTGCAGGCGAAGATGAACAAGTACGGATTGCGCCGGGAGGTCAGCCTGCGCGAGGAATAACCCAAGAGGAGGGCGCATGCCACACCGCGTGCTGATCGCCGAAGACCGGCAGACCACGGCCCTGATCATGAGCGGGGCGCTGCAGGAAGCCGGCTTTGAGGTAAAGGTGGCCCGGGACGGGGAGGAATGCCTGGCCCTGGTGCGCGCCTTCGGCCCAGAGCTGCTGGTCCTCGACCTGATGATGCCCAAGGTGCCGGGGCTGGACGTGCTCAAGAAACTCAAGGCCGATCCGCAGACCAGCCACCTGGGGGTGATCGTCTGTTCGGCCAAGGATTTCAAGACCGAGATCGAGCAGGCCCGCGAGTTGGGGGCCTTCGCCTTCCTCGCCAAACCGGTTGTCCCCGGGGAACTGGTCGGCCTGGCTGAGCGTTTTTTCTCCACCAGGGCCCCGGCCCAGGCACCGACACCCGGAACACTCCCCGGCGCCGGGGAGGTGTTCCTCCCCCAGGTGCAGGCCGAAAACGGCACGGCACGGCTGTGGGGCACCCGGGGCTCCATCCCGGTTTCGGAAGCCGCCTTCGTCCGCCACGGCGGCAACACCTCGTGTATGGAGGTGGACACCGGCACCGAGCGACTCATCTTCGACGCCGGCTCAGGGATCCGCAGCCTGGGGCTTTCCCTGCTCCAGGGCGGCCCGCGCCATCTCCACCTCTTCATCACCCACACTCACTGGGACCACATCCAGGGCTTTCCCTTCTTCGCCCCGGCCTACATCCCCGGCTACCGCATCACCCTCTACGCGCCGGTCAACACCGACAAGGATCTGGAGTCTATCTTCCGGGGCCAGCTGGACCGCGCCTACTTCCCGGTGCAGATGGAGGACATGCGCGCCCAGTTGGAGTTCAAGAACCTCGGCGACGAGCCGGTGACTATAGGCGCTTGCCGGGTCTCGTGGGAGTACACCGTCCACCCCAGCCCGACGGTGGGCTACCAGGTCGAGATCAACGGCCGCCGCCTGGCCTATGTCCCGGACAACGAGTTCCTCAAAGGGTACCTGGGGCCTCCCGACGCCCTGTCCATGGCTGAGGAGCGGGTGGCCATGCACGCCGGACTGATCGAGTTCCTCACCGGGGTGGATGTGCTCATCCACGAGGCCCAGTACACCAACGAGGAATACCCTGAGAAGATCGGCTGGGGACACACCTCCCTGGCCAACGCCTGCCTGCTGGTCAAGCTCTGCGCGGTTGAGAAGTGGATCGTCACCCACCACGACCCCACCCACGACGACACCTTTCTGGGCCGCAAGCTGACCCTCACCCGGCAGCTCTTGGCCCGGCTGGGCTGCGCCACCCAGGTGGAACACGCCTACGACGGCATGGTCGAATGCCTCTGAAGATGAAACTGGCCGCCAAGATCTCCGCGCTGGTCGCCGGGGTGATCGCCCTGGCGGTGCTGAGCAGCGCGGTGGCCCTGTTCTCGTCCCGCCAGGTGACCGGCTTGATGAACGACATGGTCGCCGAGAACCTGTCCAGCATCGAAGACGCCGAAGAGCTGGAGATCGCCCTGCTCGAGCAGCGGGGTTTCGCCTCCTACTACATCCTGAGCAAGGGCGACCGGGCCTGGCTGGAGCAGTTGCGGGCCAAGCAGGCCGGCTTTGAGCAGTGGCTGGCGCGCGCCGCCCAGAGCGCCTACACTGCCGAAGAAGAGGGAATCCTCGCGGAGATCACCGCGGCCTACCAGCGCTACAACGCGCAGCGCAACCAGGTGCTCGCCCTGTACGATCAGGGCCGCACCGACGAAGCCAGAGCCCTGCTGCTGGGCGAGCTGCAGCTGCGCTACCAGCAGGTCTACGACGCGTGCGAGCGTTTCCTGGAGGCCAACAAGCGCCTCATAGACCAACGCGGCGACCGCGGCCCTCGGCCTGGCGCTGCTGTGGTTCTTTTATTATCAGCTGCTCAAACCCCTGAAACAGATGGCCGCCGAGGCTCGCCTCCTGGCCCCCAGCCAGTCCGCCGACTCCCCCCAGGACGAACTCCAGGCCGTGGGCTTCTACCTGCGCACCCTGATGGACGACTCCACCGAGAGCCGCGCCGACCTGGAACGCAACCGCTTCTTCACCCTCTCCCAAGATCTGTTATGTATCGCCGGCACCGACGGGTACTTCAAACGCCTCAACCCCGCCTGGGAAAAACTGCTGGGCTTCACCGCCGAAGAACTCATGGCCAGGCCCTTCACCGATTTCGTCCATCCCGACGACCTGCAGGCCACCCTGGCCGAGGCGCAGCGGCTCAGCACCGACCAGACTACCACCATCTCCTTTGAAAACCGCTGCCGCTGCCGCGACGGCCAGTACCGCTGGCTCTCCTGGTCCTCCACCGCCGCCCCGGCGCAGGGCCTGATCTACGCGGCGGCGCGCGATATCACCGCCCGCAAACAGGTCGAGGCCGAATTGGAGCAGGCCAGGGCGGCCGCCGAGGCGGCCAACCGCGCCAAAAGCGAATTTCTGGCCAACATGAGCCACGAGATCCGCACCCCGATGAACGCCATCATCGGCCTGACCGAACTCCTGCTCGACACCCCCCTCGAATCGGCCCAACACGAGCAGCTGGCAGTGGTCAAGCTCTCGGCCGACGGCCTGCTCGACATCATCAATGAAGTGCTCGATTTCTCCAAGATCGAAGCCGGCCAGCTCCCCCTGGCGACCGAGGACTTCTCCCTGCGGCTCTCGGTGGACAAGGTGATGAAGATCCTGGCGATGCGGGCCCACCAGAAAGGGCTGGAACTGGTGCACGCCGTGCAGCCCGAGGTGCCCGAGGGGCTGCGGGGGGACGAACTGCGCCTGCGCCAGGTGCTGATCAACCTGGTGGGCAATGCCATAAAGTTCACCGAAAAAGGCGAAGTGGTGGTGCGGGTGGAGGTCGAAGCCCAGAGCCCCGGAGAGGTCGTCCTCCACTGCCAGGTGCGCGACACCGGCATCGGCGTTCCTGCCGACCAGCAGCCACGGATCTTCGCGGCCTTTGCCCAGGCCGACGCCTCAACCACCCGCCGCTACAGCGGCACCGGGCTGGGGCTGACCATCTCGGCCAGGCTGGTGGAGCTGATGGGCGGCAGGATCTGGGTGGAGAGCGCGCCGGGCCGGGGCAGCGCCTTTCACTTCACCGCCCGTTTCGGGTTGCAGCAGGGGCAGGGCGCGCCGGCCGAGAGTTCGCCGGTGTTAGCAGATCTGCGGGTGCTGGTGGTGGACGACAATGCCTCCAACCGGCTCACCCTGGAGGAGCTGCTCCTCAGCTGGCGCATGCGCCCTACCCTGGTGGCCGAGGGTCTGGCAGGGCTGGCGGCGCTGCGCCAGGCAGTGGCGGAGGACGCGCCCTTTGCCGTGGTCCTGCTCGACGCCCTGATGCCAGAGTTGGACGGCGCCCAGGTCCTCGCCCGGCTCCGCCAAGAGCCGGAGCTGGCCTCCACCCCGGTGGTGATGCTCTCTTCGGCGGACGACCAGGGCTGGGTCCAGCGCTGCGCCGAACTGGGTGTGGCCACCTACCTGCGCAAACCCGTCAGTCAGTCCGATCTCTTCGACGCCCTGATGCAGGTCCTGGGCGCTCCCTCCTCCGGAGCGGCGCCCGGCACCTCGCCACCGAAGGCCGCCGGGCCGCGGCGCCGCATCCTCCTGGTGGAGGACCAGCCTGTCAACCAAATGGTGGCCCAAGGGCACCTGCAGGCAGCCGGCCACGAGGTGGCGGTAGCCGGCGATGGCCTGCAGGCGCTGGAGCTGCTGGAGAAGGAATCCTTCGACCTGGTGCTGATGGATGTGCAGATGCCCCGGATGGACGGGTTCGCTGCGACTGCAGCTATCCGGGAGCAAGAGCGGCAGAGCGGTGTTCACTTGCCCATTGTGGGCCTGACGGCCCATGCCCTCAAGGAGGATCGGGACCGCTGCCTGGCCGCCGGCATGGACGGATACGTGTCCAAGCCCATCCAGCGGGGCGAACTCCTGGCGGCCATCGAGCAGGCGATGGCCGCCGCTCGCGTCCTAGCCCTCCCCAGGCAAGAGACCGGCGGAGACGAGCCGGTGCTGGATCTGGAGGTAGTGGCCGGCCTGCGGGAAATGGGCCGGCGCGGGTATTTCTCCCTGCTCGACTTTGTCGCCCTCTTCCAGCGCGACGCGCGCCAGAGCCTGGCCGGCCTGCGCGCCGCCATCGAGGGTGCAGATCCCCGGGCGCTGGAGCACGAAGCCCACGCCCTCAAGGGCAGCAGCCGGGAGCTGGGCGCTCAACGCCTGGCCCAGGTCTGCAGGCAACTGGAGGAACTGGGCCGGGCCGGGTCAGTGGAGGGGGCTGCCCCGTTGCTGGCCCAGGCAGAAGAGGAATTCAGCCTGCTGCAGCGGGTGCTTGACGAAGAACTCGGCGCCTTCGCCTAAAACAGGTGCCCTCCGCTCATAGGCTCAAGTCTTCCGCACCTCGTCCGCATTGGCGATGACCTTGCCGAAATTGTCGGCGAAGAGGAAGAAATCGTCGAAATCGATCCGGCCGTTCGGCACCAGGTCGAAGAGCGGATCGAAGCTGGTATCCCCGGCGCCCAGCCCGAAGTGATCGGCGAAGAGGAAGAAGTCCTCGAACCCGACCCGGTTCCCCTGGTGGGTGAACCACCCGAGCACCGGCAGGCCGTCCACGCCCACCGGCACCACCACCGTCGGGGGCGGGACATAGGTGTTGTCGATGGCAATGGCGATGCGCGCCAGATCGTCGGCAGAGCCGAGCGGGGCCGGATAATCCGTCTCGTTATCCAGGTCGAAGGGGCGGACCGTATAGATGTAGGTGACGCCTTTTTGTGTACTCCGGTCCCTATAAGTGGTGGTTTTCGGCGCCACGGTGACCAGCATCACTTCCTCTTCGTTGCTGTCCGCATCCAACCGGTAGATTCGGTACCCCAGCAAGCCCGCTCGCGGCACCACCACCCGCCGAAAGGCCCCAGGTGAGGGTGATGCTCCCCTCGGTGTCGCCCGGGGTGTCTACCGCCTTGAGTTGGGTGACCGGGGCCGGTGGGACATTGTCCACCGACCGCACCGGCTGCTCCGTAGTGACCAGATCCGCACGCGCGATGACGGGTGCCAGACACAGACCCGCCACCACGGCACTGAGGGCAACGAACATCCTGCTACTCATCGGCACGCTCTCCTGCAAAAGGGTCGAGGTCAATTTTTTAATGGCCTGCCTATGGGAGGATAGGCAGGCCGCAGTTCAGTAGAGGATATCAAGAGCGGGGGAGGCAATCCCGCTCTCATCCGCTGACCCGTGCAAGAAGAGTGCCAGCGCTGTAGCACAGACCCGTCTGCTGCTAACTCCTTTTGACAAGCCGCGATAATAAAAGCGCACCGGAGCTTCCCGGTGCGCTTTCAGCTACCATAGGTGCCAGTCTTCTTTCTACCTGTCAAACAGGCTGACACTGCAACCGCTCTGCATCTCGCTTGCCAGAATGTTGCTCCGTAAGAACCCCCGGCAGTGCCAGGTATTTTTTGAACTGTAAAAAC
>JACPJE010000047.1 GCA_016187725.1 Candidatus Latescibacterota bacterium | reverse complement strand
TTCCCCCTGGTCAACGGCGCCCTGGTCCAGGCCACGGCCCAGGCCCTCCAGCGCCAGCCCGTGCGGGTGATCGGGGCCTACCGGGTAGCGCTGCCCTGCTGGGGCCGGTTGGTGACGGTCTATCTGCTCTACGGGGTGTTGTTCCTCGTGGTCTCCCTGCTGATGGCCGCTGTGGCCTGCTGGTACAAGCCTTCCCTCTGGCATGGACCCGAGGAACTGGCCCGGTCCCTGGCCGCCGAACTCAGGGTTGCCTACTACGTGGCGCTGATCAACTTCTGCCCCCAGGTCCTGGTGCTGGAAGGCTACAGCCTGCGCCAAGCCTGGACCCGCTGCCGCCAGCTCCCGGCAAGCGCCATGGGCCGGCTGGGTTGGGTCCTGGTGGTCTTCATGTTGCTGGGGGTGCTGGTGATCGAGGTGTGGCTGTCGCGGGTTGGCCGCTGGGCCGAGGTGCTGGGCAGCGGGCTGACGAATCTGCTGTGTATGGTGGGGGTGACAGGGGTGTACTGGGAGGAGCGGGGGAGGGAGGAGACCTCAATGGAGGGTGACTGAACGGGTGCAGGAGGGTGGGTAGTGACGCTTGTTCCTCCTTTCTCTGCGCCGTATACTACCGCTCGTTGACCACAGAGATGCTCCCAGAAGTCCGCGGCAGGGTGGCGGTAGGGAAAGAGAGGAAGGCCCACGGGCTCCGGTACGGGGTTGGCGTGGGCTTTTTTGTTGGCTGGAGGTGGTATGCTGAGGGTGAAGGGTCAAAGGCCGGTTCTCTGGATTCTTGTCCTGCTCGTGCAGGGCTTGCCCTTGCGCGTCCAGGCCCACAACGGCGCAAGGGCCATCGCGGTGCCGGTGGTGCCGGAGTATGGCATCTCACCCCGGGACGCCAGCGACTTCCAGGGCTGGTTCCGGGTCGGGTACAACGCTCGGGAGAACGCCCTCTATGTGGCGGTGGAGGTCCAGGACGAATCCACGATGGTCGACGCGGCCGCCGGCGATTTTTACGCACGGGATGGTTGTGACGTTTATGTCGATGTGCGTCACCAGGACCGGGAGTCGCCGGCGGTGCAGTATGTCATGCTCGGGCAGGAACTCCAATGGTATGGTGCTGGAGCAAGGGCAGAGGACGCCCGAATCGTCGTGCACCGGGGGGACGGGAGACACCGGTATGAATGGCGCCTGGATGTGGGAGGCCTGAGCGGGGGGAGCGCCCATCTTGTGCCCGGAACAGTCATCGGCCTGGACGTGGTGGTGAACGACGCGGATAGGGGCGGGCAGTTCTCCTGGATGGCCTGGGGCAAAGGGATAAACAAGGTCACTATTACAGGGAACCGGGGCGATGCCGTGCTGGTGGCCGCCGATGGGGGTACTGGGACCCTTCGGGTGCGGGGGACGCGGGAGGGGGGTGGCCCGGCGGCCGGGAGCAAAATACGGGTGCGGTTCGTGGCGGCGGCTGGGCAGTGGGTGGACCTGGTGACCGACCGCGAAGGGGTCGGTTCGGTGGAGTTGCCTGCGGGTCAGTACCGGGTGGCGCCCCTCAGCGCCAGAGAGGCTTCCGGTGAGGGCGTCGCCGTGGCCCTCGAGGCAGGGTCTGCGGCGGAGGCGGAGGTAGTCGTCCCGCCACTGCGCGGTATTACAGTCACGGCTGGCAAGGGCAGGCTGGTGACGAGCGGCCCCGGCACTCGCCAGGGACCGTGGCTAACCTACGACGCCACCGACGGCCTGCCGTCGACGCTGGTCATCGCGCTCTGCCCGGACGGCCACGGTGGATTGTGGGTGGGCGGTGCACAAGGGGTGTCCCATTTCGACGGTGCGCGGTTCCACACTCTCAGCGTTGTTGACGGGCTCCGATCGAACGAGGTCTCGTCCATCGCCGTGGGCCCTGGGGGCCGTCTCTGGTTCGGCTCCTGGAGGGAGGGCGTGAGCCGACTTTCCGGGCAAGTCCTGACCACCTTCACGGCCGAGGACGGTCTGGCGGGCAACATGGTGTGGGCCGTCCTGGAGGACCGGCAGGGCCACCTGTGGATCAGCGCGGACGGCGGCGTGAGCCGGTATGACGGGCAGGGGTTCACCACCTACACCACAGCCGACGGGCTGGCTGGATCTGGCCAGGCCATCCTCGAGGACCGTCAAGGCAACTTGTGGTTCGGCAGCTGGGCCGGCGGCGTAAGCCGGTATGACGGGCAGGGGTTCACCACCTACACCACAGCCGACGGGCTGGCCAGCAACACAGTGTTGGGCATCGCCGAGGACCAGCAAGGCAACCTCTGGTTCGCGACCGACAAGGGAGCCAGCCGTTACGACGGCCACCGGTTCACCACCTACACCACGGCTGACGGGCTGGTGGGTGGCGAGCTGCGCTGCGCTGCCGCAGATGGACAGCGGGGCGTCTGGTTCGGCAGCGATGGCGGGGGCGTGAGCCGGTGGGACGGCCAGCGTTTTGCCACCTTCACGGCGAGAGATGGCCTGGCAGCCGGCTCAGTGCGGGCCATTGTGCCGGATGGACAAGGGGGGATGTGGTTCGGCACCAATTTCGGACTGAGCCGGTACGATGGCGCCTGGATCACGTCCTTCACTGCCGCGGACGGCCTGGCCGAGGATCAGGCCTTTCAGCCTCTCGAGGATCGGCAGGGGTTTCTGTGGTTCCGGGGCGACCGGGGCGTGAGTCGGTACGATGGCTCCCGTTTCGCGTCCTTCACGACCGGGAAGGAGCTGCCAGGGCGGTTTGTGACCGCCCTGGGGGCCGACATTCAGGGCAACGTGTGGGTGGGCACGGCAGGCCCCGGCAACTTCGTGAGCCGGCACGACGGACACGGGTTCACCACGCTCGTGCTCGAAGATCAGTTCGTGTCAAACCAAATCAGCGGCGATCGCGCGGGCAACGTCTGGTTTGCGACTTGGGGAGGCGGCCTGTCCCGCTTCGACGGGAGGCGGGTCCATACCCTCAGGCAAGGGAACAACGCGGGTGGTTGGGTGCACGCCCTGGCCGAGGACCGCGATGGCAGCGTGTGGCTCGGCACCGAAGGGGGAGGTGCATGGCGGTACGACGGGGCCAAGTTCTCCAACTACACGAGGAGGGATGGCCTCGCCAGTGACACCGTGTTCGTCATCTACCAGGATCGGCGTGACGGCCTCTGGTTCGGCACGAGCCAGGGACTCAGCCGGTTCGACGGAAGCCGGTTCGCCACCTTCAGTACCGGGGACAGCCTGGCCGGGGATTGGGTCCGAGCCATCCTGGAGGACCAGCAGGGCAACCTGTGGGTCGCTACGGACAAGGGTGCAGCCAGGTACGACGGCCACACGTTCGTCCGTTTCACCGTCCGGGACGGCCTGGTGCATGACGATGTCGCGGGCATCCTCGAGGACCGCGATGGGTGCCTGTGGTTCTGCACGGCAGGAGGAGTGAGCCGGTATGACGGCCGCGTGTTCCAGCGTTTCCGCCGTCAGGACGGCCTGGTGCACAATGGTGTCATGGGCATACTTCAGGATCGGTCGGGTGACATGTGGATCGCCACGGTCGCCGGGGTAACACGGTACCGCTCGCGCTCCGAGCCGCCTCGGATCGAGGTCACAGACGTGGTGGCCGACCGCCGGTACGGCTCCGTGCCAGAGCTGCGGTTGCCGTCCTCGCAGGAGCTGGTGGCCTTCGAATTCGTGGGGGCCAGCCTGACGAGCAGCCCCGGGCAGATGGCGTACCTCTACCGGCTGGCAGGGCATGACCCCGACTGGCGCGTCACTCGGGAGTCCCGGGTGGAATACGCCGGCCTACCTGTAGGGAACTACACGTTTCAGGCCAAAGCCGTGGATCGGGACCTGAACTACTCAGACCCGGTCAGCGTCCGTCTGGTGGTCCATCCACCGTACGGCCAGATCGTCTTGGTTGGCGGACTGGCCGCAGCCTTGATCGGGCTGGTTCTCGTGGGCGGATACGCCCTGAGGAAACGTCACGCGCTGTTCGCCGAGATGGCGGAAGAGCTTCAGACTGCCCACACCCTGCAGATGGGCCTGATGCCCAGGGAGGCGCCGCAGCTTCCAGGTTTCGACCTGGCCGGCCGATGCATCCCGGCCAACCACGTGGGTGGCGATCTCTTCCAGTATTTCCAGCAGGGTGGCAAACTCTCCATTGCCCTGGCCGATGTGACCGGCCACGCCATGGAGGCCGCTATCCCGATGGTGATGTTCAGCGGGGTGCTCAAGAGCCAACTGGAAAACAGTGGCCCCATCGAGGAACTTTTCGGCCGCCTCAATAGGTCCCTACACAACGCCGCCGGCAGCCGCACCTTTGTCTGCTTTGCCTTTGGCACCATCGACACCCGCACCTCCACCTTATGCCTGTCCAGTGCCGCCTTTCCCTATCCCTATCACTTTTCTGTTTCCACCGGCGAGATTGTCGAGCTTCAGATCGATGCCTACCCGCTCGGGGTGCGGCCCGACACCCGTTACGCTGCCATCGAGCGGCAGTTGGGCCCTGGTGATTACCTGGTGTTCTGCTCAGACGGGATCATCGAGGCGACGGATGTGGCGGGCGCCCAATTCGGCTACGAGCGCACCGCGGCCACCCTGCGGAGCGGCTGTGCTGCCGGCCTGTCCGCAGCAGCCCTGCTTGAACGGATCGTTGCGGAGGTGACGGCCTTCCGGGGGGAGACGCCTCAGGGAGATGACCAGACGGTGGTGGTCTTGAAGGTCGAAGATCGGAGGAGCGCATGAGCACCTTGACCGCCCAGGTGAAACAGCAGGGAGAAGTATCGGTGATCCAGCTTTCCGGCTACCTCTCTTCCGAGAATGCCGGTCCGATGGAGGAAGCCTTCCAGCAGGCGGCCGATGCCGAGAAGGTGCTGCTGGTGTTCCAGGAGAAGGATTTCATCACCAGCGCCAGCCTGGCGGTGGTCTTCGACTGCGTCCTGCCCTTGCAGGCCCAGGGGAGGCAGGTCCGCATTGTGCATCCCTCCAAGCACTTCCGCCGGGTCTTCGACATCGTGGGGTTGAGCAAGGACGTGGAGATCTTCGCGGCAGAGGGAGAAGCGGTGGTAGGGTGGTGAAGGTGTTTCTCGGGTGCGAGCCATTGGCTCCGGGAAGCTCCCCCTGACGGGCCTCAGCGGGCACCAACCCTCGCGCCCAGGCACCTCTCGCCTGGGAACCGCTCTACCCCTTCCTCTGGGCCTACCTCTACGCCCTAATCCTTTTCCCCCTGGTCAACGGAGCGCTGGTCTACGCCACCGCCCAGGCCCTCCAGGGCCGGCCCGTGCAGGTGACCGGGGCCTACCGGGCGGCGTTGCCCTGCTGGGGCCGGCTGATGGCGGTTTATGTGTTCTACGGGCTGCTGATGTGTGCCATATCCCTGGTCTTTGCCGCGCTGACCTGGTGGTACAAGCCGGCGCTTTGGCGCGGACCCGAGGACCTGGCCCGGTATCTGGCCACAGAACTCAGGGTTGCCTACTACGTGGCGCTGATCAACTTCTACCCCCAGGTCCTGGTGCTGGAAGGCTACAGCCTGCGCCAAGCCTGGACCCGCTGCCGTCAGCTCCCGGCTGATGCCATGGGCCGGCTAGGCTGGGTCCTGGTGATCTTCATGTTGCTGGGGGTGCTGGTGATCGAAGTGCTGCTGCCCAGGGTTGGTCCGTGGGCCGAGGTGCTGGGTAGCGGGCTGACGAACTTGTTGTGTATGGTGGGGATTACCGGGGTGTACTGGGAGGAACGGGGAAGGGAGGGGGAGGAGGGTGCTGACAGATCAGGGTAAGTATTTTTGCCTTGGAGGAGGCGTACAAGCGTGGTACCTTAGGAGGAGAGTTAAGGGCAGTACCTGGGCGGGTAGGCGAGGTCAGGTGCCGGCATGGAATACCCTGACCAGCAGGTAGCATAGAGAGGCAAACGATCCTCGTGAAAACGCTCCGGATTTATATTGACACTTCGGTACTGGGCGGTTGCTTCGATGCCGAATTTGAGCAGTGGTCGAACCGGTTACTGGAGGCGTTTCGCCGACATCAGTACATTGCGGTGTTATCCTCCGTGATCGCTGCCGAGGTGGAACAAGCACCTCAACAAGTCAAACAGGTTCACGCTGAGTTGATCGCAGCCGGAGCAGAGTTATGCATGGTCTCACCGGAGGTGATGGAACTGCTCGGCGAATACGGGACGAAGAAAATTCTCGGGGCCAGGTTCCAGAACGACCTACTGCACATTGCACTTGCGACGATTGCCGATGTGGACGTTTTGGTGAGCTGGAACTTCCGCCACATTGTCCGACTCGACAAGATCCGGCTCTTCAATGCCGTCAACATAGAGTGCGGCTACAAGCCGTTGACGATTTGTTCTCCGCGGGAGGTGGTACCAGATGAAACAACTGAGTGAAATCCGAGCGGTCGATCTGGTCAGAGAGATCCGCGACGCTCAGGCCAAGGCGCTGGCAAAGAAAACACCAGCCGAAATCATCGCGTTCTTCAATCGTGCTGGGGAGCGTGCAAAGAGATCGCGGCGCTCATCCAAACCGGTCTCGCCTTCACCACGGCGCATGGCAAGCCGATGAGTACGGACACCGAGTGGCCGAACTAGACATTGAGCCGGCACGCTGAACACGTGCTTCATCGCCCGAGCGTTACGCGTGCTGTCCGCATGATTCCCCCCCTGGCACCGAACCGGCCCAGGCCGGCATCCCTTTCAGTCCTGCCAACCTGGGCCGTTCCCGTGCCGGGGGATCGGCGCTGATCCCCTGAGTCATTCTTTAAAGCCCCTGCTCGTGCAGTGCGGGGCAAGGCCGTGC
>JACPJE010000046.1 GCA_016187725.1 Candidatus Latescibacterota bacterium | reverse complement strand
GGTGAGCCTTTTCCTGGATATCCCTCTGGACGGGGATGGCCCTAACTGGGTCACGGGTGACCACGCCTTCTCCTTCGTGGCGGATCTGGCCTACCCAGACGATGGGATATGGTGGCGGCACGGGGATACTCAGGGTCATCAAGAGGTGCCGGCTCCCCCACAGGTGCGGATGGCCGTACAACTCCAGGACAAGGGCTACACTCTCGAAGCCGCCATCCCCATGGCGGTCCTGAGCCGCCTGGCCCCAGAATGGAAACCGCCATTCGAGGAACGGGTCGTGGGGTTCATGTTCATCGCCACAGACCCCGATGGCGGGCCAGATCCTTTTGGCGGGGAGTTGATTTATGGTGGGGATAACGACGACGATTCCCAATGGGCGCGGCTGCGCTTGGTCGCGGCTGGGACTGCTCAACCTCCCCACCTCGAAGTGCCAATTCCTGGCGATCCCACCCGCCGGACAGCGATCCCCCGGATCGCGGAGACCCTGAAGGACCTCTCCTTGCCTCCGGGTTTTCGAGTCAACCTGTTCGCCTCTGTACCGGGAGGACCTAACCGGCTGCGCTGGGGCCCAGATGGCCGGCTCTATGTCACCGAGGGGGGCTGGGGAGCTGGCAAAAAGCTCTGGACCCTGGAGGATACGGACAGAGACGGCATCGCGGAGAAGCGGCAGATCTTCATCGACGGTCTGGACACTCCCCTGGGCATGGCCTTCCGGGGCACAGATCTCTACGTCACCCACCGCACCGGAGGGAAAGGCAAGGTATCGCTCTACCGAGATACAGATGGAGATGGCCGGGGCGAGTGGGTGCAAGACATCGTGACCGGATTGAACCAGGGCCACGGAGTAGGTAATATCGTCCTGGGACCGGACGACCGGTTCTACGTCGGCCAGGGATCGACCGGCGACCTGAGCGCCGGCTCCTCTCCTCGGGATGCCACGATCTTCCGGGTGGACTCTGATGGGCAAAACATCCAGGTGGTAGCCAAGGGACTGAGGAATGCCTATGGCTTTGCCTTTGACCGGCAAGGCCGGCTCTTTGCCACGGACAATGGCCCCAACCACCTGGGAGTGCCGCATCACGACGAGTTCAACTATATCGTGGAAGGCAGGGACTACGGCTTCCCCATAACCTACACCAACCCCGGCAACACCGAGGGCCTCACCCCGCCCATCGCCCTGTTCGCTGAGCACGCCTCGGCCAATGGGATGTGCTTCTACACTGGCTCTGCCTTCCCCGAAGACTACTGGGACGATGCCTTCGTAGCCATCTGGGGGCCGGCAGATCCCAACCACGTGGACCTGTCAGGGGAGCCGCGTCCACCCTGGGACGCTTACTACGTGGCCCGGTTGGAGATAGCTGACACCGTGGTCACCAGGGTATCCCGCTTCGCCGGGGATTTCGTCCATCCCAACGACGCGACCACCGGACCTGGCGGAGAGCTGTTCGTGGCCGATTGGGGCAGCACAGGTGCCAAGGGTTCTCAGGCCCAGGCAGACGGGGACGGGGCGGTCTACCGGATTGTGTACGAGGCTTCCACAGCAGTAGAAGATGAAGAGACAAAGTTCTCTCTGCCTCAGGGCATTAGCCTGATTGGCGTGCCGAACCCATTTAATCCCTCTACCCTAGTCTCCTACACCGTCCCAGAGGCCGGCGAGGTGAGGCTCAGGGTCTACAACCTGCAGGGACAAGTGGTCCATACCCTGGCGCGCGGCTGGGCTATTCCAGGGAAGTACCAGGTGGTGTGGAGTGGGACGGATGAGCAGGGGCGCAGGGTGGGTAGCGGTATCTACCTGGTAAGGCTTGAAGTAGACAGTGGAATAGCGCGCACCTGGAAGGCGGTGTTGTTGCGCTAGCTAGGGTTGGTGAAGACATGGATGTCCACCCAGTGCTCCAGACGGGGGCGGGGTTGAAATAGCGGACCCTCCTGAGGCGGGTGGGTGCGAGTCTATCTATTGCGGAGAGTGGCTCTCCGCTGCCCTGCCTAGCCCGGTTTCCGCAGCCGGCACACGAAGAAGCCCTCCATTAGTCCATCGGGGAGGATGCGCAGGCAGCGGGCCAGTTGGGGGGGCAGGGTCTTGCCCTGCCATTGGGTGAGTCCAGGTTGGGCGGCAAAGGGAAGTGCGATCTCCTCCACCTCCAGGCCCCACTCCAGGGCCTGGGCCACCACCAGTTCGTTCTCCTCGGGGGCCAGGGAGCAGGTCGAGTAGACCAGCACCCCCCCCGGCTTGAGGGCCCGCGCCGCCGAAGAGAGCAGGCGCTTCTGCTTGTGGCTCAGCTCGCGGATCTTCGCTTCGCTCCAGTAGGCATAGGTCTCCGGGTACAGGGCGTTGATGCGGCCCTCGCCCGAGCAGGGGGCGTCGAGCAGCACCCGGTCGAACCATGCTGGGCAGGTACGGCCCACCCCAGTGCCGTCCTTCAGGTAGAGCTGCACCCAGGAAGCGCCGTGGGCCTCCAGGTTGGCCTTGAGGCGGAAGAAGCGGTCGCGCCCCACCTCCACAGCTGAGAGCCTTCCCTGGCCGGCCATCATCGCCGCCAGTTGCAGGGTCTTGCTGCCCGGAGCCGCGGCCAGGTCCAGCACCCACTCGCCCGGATGCGGGTCGAGCACTAGAGGGGGTACCATGCTGGCCGGGTTTTGGATATAAATCCAGCCCTCCCGGCAGGGGGCGGATTCGGTGAGGGCCCGGCGCTGGTGGTGGGGGACCGAAAAGGCGTCTGCCTTCCAGGAAAGGGGGGTGAGCTGGAAGCCCTCGGCGACCAGGGCCTCGACCGCCTGGGTGGCAGTGGCCTTGAGGGGGTTGATCCTGAAGGTGGTGGCCGGCTCCCGGCCCATGGATTCGATGCAGGATTCGAGGCGGCCGGCCGGCAGGATCAGGCGCAGGCGTTCCAGGTATTTTTGGGGCAGTGGCAGGGGGGGATTCATCTGCATAAGATAAAAATTAACAGAAATTAACAGAAAAATATATTGACAACCCCCCTTCTGTGAGCCACTATTTGGTCTGCTTCTTCATCTTTTGCACAGGAGAGGGTTATGTCTGGGCAACTGGATCAACTGTGCGTCAACACCATCCGCAATGAGCTATATCCTGTGGGACCGTTTCATGCGTTTCAACCCGGCCAACCCCGGCTGGGACAACCGCGACCGTTTTGTGCTCTCGCCGGGCCATGCCTGCGCCCTGCTCTACAGCCTGCTCCACCTCTACGGCTACGACCTTTCCCTCGACGAACTGAAGCGCTTCCGCCAGTGGGGCAGCAAGTGCCCGGGCCACCCCGAGTACGGCGAGACCCCCGGGGTGGAGGTGACCACCGGCCCCCTGGGGCAGGGCTTTGCCACCGCCGTGGGCCTGGCTATGGCCGAGGCCCATCTGGCCGCCCTCTTCAACCGCCCCGGCCATTCCATCGTCGATCACTATACCTACGGGATCTGCGGCGACGGCGACCTGATGGAAGGGGTGAGTTCCGAGGCGGCTTCCCTGGCCGGGTACCTGGGCCTGGGCAAGCTGATCTTCTTCTACGACGACAACCGCATCTCCATCGAGGGCAACACCCGGGACACGGCCTTTTCCGAGCGGGTGGGGGCGCGTTTCGAGGCCTATGGCTGGCAGGTGCAGAGCGTGCCCAACGGCCACGACTTCTTCTCCGTCGAGGATGCCCTCAACCAGGCCAGGGCCTGCGCCGACCAGCCCTCCCTCATCGTCTGCCGCACCCACATCGGCTACGGCAGCCCTGAGCAGGACAGCGCCAAGGTGCACGGCGAGCCTTTCAAGGCCGAGCACTACCAGGCCACCCGCACCCACTTCGGTTTCCCCGCTGACCAGCCCTTCCACGTCCCCGCCGAAGCCCAGGGTCATTTTCGCCAGACCGGTGAGCGCGGCGCCCGGCTGGAGGCGGAATGGCGCGGGCGGCTGGCCGCCTACGCCAGGGAGTATCCGGAGCTGGCGGCCCGCTACCAGCTGGTGATGAAGGGCGAGTTGCCCGCCGGCTGGGAGGCCCGCATCCCGGAGTTCACCCCGGAGAAGGATGGGGCCATGGCCACCCGCGACTGCTCGGGCAAGGTGATCAATGCCCTGGCCGAGGGCCTGCGGGGGTACCTGGTGGGCGGCTCGGCGGATCTGGCCCCCTCCACCAAGACCTACATGAGCGGGCACGGCGACGTGCAGTTCCACGACTTTGCCGGCGACAACATCCACTTCGGGGTGCGCGAGCACGCCATGGGCGCGGCGGCCAATGGCCTGGCCCTGCACGGTGGCCTGATCCCTTACTGCGCCACCTTCCTGCAATTCCTCAACTACATGGCGCCCACCCTGCGGCTGGCGGCGCTGATGAAGCAGCGGGCCATCTTCGTGTACACCCACGACAGCATCGGCCTGGGCGAGGACGGCCCCACCCACCAGCCCGTCGAGCACCTGGCCTGGCTGCGGGCCATGCCCAATGTGCTGACCATCCGCCCCGCCGACGGCAACGAGACTGCCTGGGCCTGGCGCGTGGCCCTCACCCGCCGCCAGGGCCCTACGGTCCTGTGCTTCTCGCGCCAGAAGCTGCCCACCCTGGACCGCAAGCAGTGCGCCCCTGCCGAGAATCTGACCAAGGGCGCGTACGTGCTGATCGACTGCCAGGGCCAGCCCGAACTCATCCTCCTGGCCGGGGGTGGGGAATTGTGCCTGGCCCTGGAGGCGCACCGGAAGTTGAGCGGATTGCGCGTGCGCCTGGTCAGCTTCCCCTCCTGGGAACTCTTCGAGGCCCAGCCCCAGGCCTACAAGGACAGCGTCCTGCCCCCCCAGGTCAAAGCGCGCCTGGGCATCGAGGCCGCCTCACCCCAGGGCTGGGACCGGTACCTGGGCCCGGTGAGCCAGGCCAACTTCATCGGCATGTGGGGCTTTGGGGCTTCGGCGCCCTACGAGGTGCTGGCGCAGCAATTCGGCTTCACCGCAGAGAACGTGGTGGCCAAGGCCAAGGCCCTGACCGGCAAGTAACTCAGAGAGAGAGGCAAACCATGGCAAATCCCCTGGTGGAACTCCAGAAATTCGGCCAGAGCCCCTGGTACGACAACATCCGCCGCAGCCTCATCACCTCGGGCGAGTTGCAGCACCTGATCGACGAGGACCAGCTGCGGGGGGTCACCTCGAACCCGGCCATTTTCGAGAAGGCCATCGCCGGCAGCACTGACTACGACCAGGCCGTGCGCGCCCTGGTGGGCCAGGGCCGGAGCGCCCAGGAGATCTACGAGACCCTGGCCATCGAGGACATCCAGCTGGCCGCGGATCTGATGCAGCCGGTGTACCAGCAGACTGAGGGAAGGGACGGGTACGTCAGCCTGGAGGTCTCCCCTTACCTGGCCCACGACACCGAAGGCACGGTGGCCGAGGCCCTGCGCCTGCACCGGGCCGTCTCCCGCGCCAACGTCATGATCAAGGTGCCGGCCACGCCCGAGGGGCTGCCCGCCATCACCCGGATCATCGCCGAGGGGATCAACGTCAACGTCACCCTCATCTTCTCGCGGCAGGTGTACCAGCAGGTGGCCGAGGCCTATATGGCCGGATTGGAGGGGCTGGCCGCCAAAGGCGGACAGGTGGGCAAGGTGGGCAGCGTGGCCAGCTTCTTCGTCAGCCGCATCGACACCCTGATCGACGCCCAGTTGGCCGCCCGGCTCAAGGCCTCCGAGCGCCCCCGCGAGCGCACTGAGCTGCAGAGCCTGATAGGCAAGGTGGCCATTGCCAACGCCCGCCTGGCCTACCGCCTGTACCAGCAGTTGTGCGCCTCGCCCCGCTGGCAGGCCCTGGCCGCCAAGGGCGCCCAGACCCAGCGCCTGCTCTGGGCCAGCACCAGCACCAAGGACCCCTCGTACCGCGACGTGGTCTACGTCGAGGAACTGATCGGTCCGGACACGGTGGACACCATCCCCGCGGCCACCTTCACCGCCTTCCGCGACCACGGCCGCTGCCGCGCCAGCCTGGAGGAAGGCGTCGAGGAGGCCCGCGACACCATGGAGATGCTGGCCTACGTGGGGCTGGACATGGGGGCCCTCTGCCAGAAGCTGCTCGATGATGGGGTGTGGCTCTTCGCCGACGCCTTCGACAAACTCCTGGGGGCGGTGGAGCAGAAGCGCCAGGCCCTGCTGGGCACCCTGCTCGACCGGCAGGTCTATGTGCTGGGGGCGCACCAGGCCAGCGTGGACCAGACCCTGGAGGAGTGGCGCCGCGAAGGCAAGGTGCGCCGACTGTGGAGCGGGGATGCCTCCCTGTGGAGCGACACGGACGAGGGCCAGTGGCTGGGATGGCTGCACGTGGCTGAGCAGCAACTGGAGCAGGTGACCAACCTCAAAGAACTGGCCGAGGAGGCCAAGAAGGAGGGCTTTGTCCACATCCTGCTCCTGGGTATGGGCGGCAGCAGTCTGTGCCCCGAGGTCCTGGGTCTGACCTTTGGCCAGGTCGCCGGTTATCCCCGGTTGCATGTGCTCGACTCCACGGTGCCGGCCCAGGTCAGGACCTTTGAGGCGCAAGTGGACCTGAAACGCACGCTGGTGGTGGTGGCCAGCAAATCGGGCAGCACCACCGAGCCCAATGTCTTCCGCAACTACTTCTTCGACCGCATGCAGAAACTGGTGGGCGAGCGGGCCGGCGAGCACTTCATCGCCATCACCGATCCGGGCTCGCGCATGGAGGTGGACGCCAGGGAGCGGAATTTCCGCCGCATCTGCATGGGCGTGCCCGCCATCGGCGGCCGCTACTCGGCCCTGTCCAACTTCGGCATGGTGCCGGCGGCGCTGATAGGGCTCGACGTGCGGGCCTTCCTGGAGCGCACCGAGCGCATGGTCCACAGCTGCGCCTCCTGCGTGCCGCCCCGCGAGAACCCGGGCGTGGTCCTGGGGGTCATTCTGGGCGAGCTGGCCAAGGTCGGGCGCGACAAGGTGACCATCATCGCCTCGCCGGGGATCAGCGACCTGGGGGCCTGGCTGGAGCAGCTGCTGGCCGAGAGCACCGGCAAGGAGGGCCGGGGTCTGATCCCGGTGGATGACGAAGGGCTCGGGCCGCCCAAGGTCTACGGCCAGGACCGCCTCTTCGCGTACCTGCGCCTGGACCCCTCGCCCGACGCCGGCCAGGATGCCGCGCTCGAGGCCCTGGAAAAGGCCGGCCATCCGGTGGTGCGCATCAGCCTGGCCGACACCCTGGCGCTGGGCGAGGAGTTCTTCCGCTGGGAGATCGCCACCGCAGTGGCAGGGTCGGTGCTGGGCATCAACGCCTTCAACCAGCCCAATGTGCAGGAGAGCAAGGACTACACCCGCGAACTGACCGACCAGTACGAGCAGAGCGGCCGCATGCCCGCCGAGCCACCCGTCCTCAGCGCCGAGGGCATTCAGCTCTACGCCGACCAGGCCAACGCCGCCTTCCTGGCCCAGGCCGCCCCCAAGACCGGGTTCCCCGCCGGCTCCCTGGAATCCTACCTGGCCGCCCATCTGGGCCGGCTGGAGGCAGGGGATTATTTCGCCCTCAATGTCTACGTGGAGATGAACGCCCTGCACCAGGAGAAACTGCAGTCCATCCGCCTGCGGGTGCGCGACGCCCGGCAGGTGGCCACCACCCTGGGGTACGGGCCGCGCTTCCTCCACTCCACCGGCCAACTGCACAAGGGTGGCCCTGACACCGGGGTCTTCCTGCAGCTGACCGCCGCCGACGCCCAGGACCTGCCCATCCCGGGGCGGAAGTTCTCCTTCGGGGTGCTCAAGGACGCTCAGGCCCTGGGGGATTTCCTGGCGCTGAGCAAGCGGGGGCGCCGGCTCTTGCGGGTCCATCTACCCGCCCAGGTTCCAACTGCCCTGGACCGGCTGATGCAGGCGGTGGACAAGGTGCTGGCTGGCTGAAGTCTGCGGCATAAACGCAAAGCGCTGGTCCTCTGCGGAGGGCCGGCGCTCTTTTTTTGCGGATGGACCAGGCACACCTATCAGTGCGGGGGCGCGGAGCAATGCCGTGCCGGGAAGGTCAGGTGGGCCGCTGGAGCCTCAGTTCACAACTCGGGCCGGCGCTACACTGCCCGGTCGATGCGCCGCAGATAGGTCTGCAGCGCGTGCCCGTCCATGGGTAGGTCGAGCACGTCGGAGAAGGGCCACATGTCGCCGCGGAGAAATTCACAGGCGCTCTTGCGGTCGTTGAGGGTGGAGCCAGTGTCCATGTCCTTGATCGCCTGGAGGATCACCGCCGCGGCCAGGCGGCGATGGCCGTCGAACTGGGAGCGATAGGCGCTTTTGCGTTCTCTTGTCATGACCATCTTCAGCGAAGGAGGGATGCGCTAGAGAATCTAGGTAAAAATAACGCTTGAGCAAGGAAAATGATCCCGACAAATTTTTAAAATGCTAGACAAAGAGGCCGACGACGCAGCCGGTGAGCATGGCGGCGATGGTGCCGCCCAGCAGGGAGCGCAGCCCCAGGCGCGCCAGGTCGCCGCGCTGACGCTCTCGGCGGCGCTGAGGCCCATGAGCCGCTGCATGAAGCGGCTCAGCCAGGCGATGGCCAGCAGGGCAGCGTAGCCCAGGGCGCTGTGGAGGAGGGGCATGGGTTCCTCGGCAATCAACGGGTGAGTGGGGTGGTCAGTCCAGGGCGCGGAGCGCGTCCTGGACCACGGCGTGCACCGGCCGGTCAGTGGCCAGGCGCGCGGTGCCCGCCCATACGGGCAGGCTGGTGAGGGCGGCGGCAAACTGTTCGAACCAGGGGGAATCGGTGCGCGAGCCGCGGTCGGCCAGGCGCGTCCGCCACGCCTCCAGGGGTGGGGCGTCCAGGTGCAGCACCCGCAACCGGGCAGGGGCCAGGCGCTGCCTCAGGCTCTCCCAGAGGGCCGGCACGCCCAGTTCGGGGCCCCAGCCGCCGGCCAAGAGCACCAGGCGCCGGCCCACCAGGTTGGCGCAGGCCAGGGACAGGGGCCCGGCGTATTCGAGCGGGCGCAGGGCCTGCCAGTAATGGGGGGTGCCGTAGGCCGTGTGCTCGGGCTGGCCCGCGTCCCTGGCCGCCTGCAGGATGAAGCCGGCTGCCGCGCTGTCCTTGTCGATCCAGAAACTGTTGGGGACCAGCTCGACCAGGCGGGCGGCCAGGGTGGTCTTGCCCACCCCCGGCGGGCCGGCGATGATCCCCAGACAGGACTCCGGGTCGCCGGGCCGGACCGCCCGCAGCAGGGCCTCGACCGTGGGGCCCGGATCGTGCCGGGATTTGGCGTATCCCCCGCCCAGGCGCGACACCTCGGTCACGGGGGCGGGCCCTGGAGCAGCCGGCCCCGGGCGGCGTATTCGAGTCCGGCCCCCGCCAGGGCCAGCAGGGGCAGGGGCAGCAGGAGCCAGACATTGCCGGTGCGCAGGGCGCCCAGGGCGCCCAGGCCGGCAGCCAGGGTCAGGGCGTAGATGACCAGCACCGCGCCCCGGCGCGAGCAGCCCAGGCGCACCAGGCGGTGGCTGAGATGATTGTGGTCGCCCCGCCAGGGCGGCAGCCGGCGGCACAGGCGGATCAGCACCACTGAACTGAGGTCGTAGGCCGGCACCAGCAGGACCAGCAGGGGAGCCAGGAAGAAGGCATCCTCGGGGCGCTGGTGGCTCAACTGGGCGCTCAGGCCGCCGGCCACAAAGCCGAGAAAGAGCCCGCCGGCATCGCCCATGAAGATGGTGGCCGGGGGGAAGTTGTAGCACAGGAAACCGGCCGTTGCCCCGCTCAGGGCCAGGGCGACAAAGGCGGCCGACAGGTGGCCGGCCCCCAGGCCCATGATCCCCAGCACCAGCAGGGCGATGGCCCCCAGCCCCCCGCTCAGCCCGTCCATGTTGTCGAGGAAGTTGAAGGCATTGGCCATGGCCGCCAGCCACACGGCGCTGAGGGCAGTGGCCAGGGGCGGGTGCTGGGACAGCACCGGGAGGCGGTACTGGGGGCAGAGGGCCACCAGGGCGCCGGCAACCAGGAACTGGAGGGCAAAGCGGGGCAGGGGAGGCAGGCCGCGCCAGTCGTCCAGCAGGCCCAGCAGGAGCAGGGCCGCCCCGCCGCCCACCAGCAGCAGGCTGTCCCCGGAGAGCAGCCCGGGCAGCCAGCACTGCCCGCCGGCCAGGGTCAGGCCCAGCCCCAGAAAGATGGCCACCCCGCCGCCGTAGGGGGTGGGGTGGTGGTGGGATTTGTGCGCCCCTGCCGCGGGGTGGTCGACCAGATTCACCCGCCAGGCCAGGTGCTTGATGGGCGGGATGAGCAGCGCGGTGACCAGCAGCGCGGCGCCCAAGGCGAGGAGGGACCCCATCGCCAATGCCTAGCCCGCCGGATGGCGGCGGGCCATCTCCTCCATGAGCACCAGGTCGCGCCAGGCGTGCTCGCCAGGGACCAGGGGCTCGGCCTGGCCGGCGCAGACCTGGACAAATTGCTCGGCCTGGCGCTTGAAGGCCCAACTCCACCCGGCGATGCCTTCGGTGAGGGTGCTGGCCTGGCCGCCTTCCCCTTTGCGGTACTCCACGACCTTGGCGCTGAGATTGCGCGCCATGGGTGGGGGCGGGGCCACGTCCACAAAGCCGTCGTCGAAGACCACCCGCACCTTCTCCTCCCACCAGTCGCAGGCCATGCGGGTGCGCATCAGCACCACCTGGGTGTCGCCGGCGGAAAAGAGGACCGTCTCATTGGGGCCCTGGGGCAGGATGGCTTCGAGCACGAGTTCGCGGCCCAGCAGAAAGCGGAAGACCCCGAGGTGGTGGCTGTAGATGTTGATGAAGAAGGTGAAGGCCTGCTGCTGGGCCGGGCTCAGCCCAGAGGGCATCCAATGGGCCGTGCCCCAGCCCTGGGGGGCCTCCTCCTGGGTGGTGATGGGCTTGCCCAGATTGGCCCACCAGTCGCCGCCGGTGAAGAAGAGATTGGCCTGGTTGATCTTTCCCCGCTCCCGGACGCGCTGCCTGGCCCACTGGATCCCGGCGTCGTGGCACTTCATGTACCCGCAGACCAGGTGCCTGCCCGCCTGGCGGGCCGCCTCCACCATGCGCCCGCCGGCCGCCGCGTTGCCGGCCAGGGGCTTTTCGACGATCACGTGTTTGCCGGCGCGCAAGAGCTGGATGGCCGGCTCCTCCTGTAACCCCCAGAACATGATGCAGGCCACCCCGTCGATCTCGGGGTCGGCGCACAACTCCTCGACGCTGCCGTAGACCTCTTCGATGCCGTGGCGGGCCGCCACCTTGCGGGCCTGTTCCTGCTTGACATCCACCAGGGCCTTGAGGCGGATGCCGGGGATCTCGGCGTAGTTGGCGATGTGGGCCATCTGCCCCATGTTGCCGCAGCCTACAAAGCCCAGGGTCACAGGTTTGTCCATAACTTGCCTCTGGGATATTATTGACGGTAGGGGCGGGTCATGACCCGCCCTCGGCGCCGGGGCGCCGTTGCACGAGGCCAAATATAGAAAGGAATCCCCATGTTGGCGATAGAGGGCGGACCCAAGGTGCGCGCCACGCCCTTTCCCAAGCGCCATTTGCTGGGCGCCGAAGAGCAGCAGGCGGCCATGGCCCTTTTCGACCGCGCCATCGAGAGCGGCGACCCCATCGGGTACGGCGGTCCGGAGGAACAGGCCTACGAGCGGGAGTTCGCCCAGTTCATGGGCGGGGGGTACGCGGATCTGGTCAATTCGGGCAGCAGCGCCCTGTACGTGGCCCTGGGCGCGCTGGAGCTGGAGCCGGCCGGCGAGGTGGTGGTGCCGCCCATCACCGATCCGGGAGGGGTGATGCCGGTGGCCCTGCTCAACCTGGTCCCGGTGGTGGCCGACGCCCATCCGGGCTCCTTCAACTGCGGGGCGGAACAGATCGCGGCGGTGCTCACCCCGCACACCCGGGCCATCCTCGTGGCCCATATCGCCGGCGAGCCGGCCGACGTGGACCCCATCCTCGAACTGGGCCGCTCACGGGGATTGCCGGTGATCGAGGACTGCGCCCAGGCCCACGGCGCCCGTTATGGGGACCGGCTGGTGGGCACCCTGGGCGCCATTGCCATGTTTTCGACCATGAGCGGCAAACACCACGCCACCGGCCCCCAGGGCGGGGTGGTCTACACCCGCGACGAGGAATTCTACTGGAAAGCCAAACGTTTTGCCGATCGCGGCAAACCCTTCAACACCGACGCCACCTCCAACGTGCGGGCCGGGCTCAACCTCAACGGCAATGACCTGGCCGCTGCCATCGGCAGGGTGCAGTTGCGCAAGCTGGAGGGGATCACCGCCCGCAGGCAGCAGGTGGCCCGCCGGATCATCGCCGGTCTGGGCCAACTCAAGGCGGTGCGGCCCGGCTGGGAGGTCCCAGGCAGCGAGGGGGTGTACTGGTTCATGCGATTGCGGGTGGAGACCGCGCTCCTCAAGGTGGACAAGGACACCTTTGCCAGGGCGGTGGCCGCCGAGGGCATCCCCGTCACCCCGTCCTACAGGCACCTGCCCGCCGAGGCCCTGTGGTTCCGCCAGCGCCGGGTCTTTCCCCCCAGCGACTATCCCTGGGGCCTGCCGGCCTACCAGGGCGACCGCCACGCCCAGTTCCCCTGCCCCAACGCGGTGGCGGCGGCACAGAGCCACTTCGTCCTGGCCGTCCACGAGAACTACACCGAGCAGGAGGTGGCCGACATCCTGGCGGCGCTGCGCAAGGTGGAGGGGGCGTACCTGAAGTGAAGGCGCTGTGCGCTGGGACACAGCGCGGGGCTGGCAAAAGAGGCAAATTGACACTCGTACAGCCGCCGGGTATCTTTATCTGAATCCAAAACGAAAGGTGGGTGTATTGATTTTTCGCCTTTTCATCTCAGGGATCTTGCTGATCGCAGGCATCCTGGCCCCCCGTCCGGCTGCGGCCCAGCTCCAGACCATCAACACCGACCACTACCGCATCCACTATTTCCCCGGCACCGAAGGCACGGCCCGGCGGGTGGCCGAGGTGGGCGAGGAAGTCTTCGACCCCATGGCCACGGCCTACCAGTACTACGAAGACTTCTCGCCGGTCCACATCGTCGTCCTCGACAATTCAGACGCCCTGGGCAACGGCTACACCGACTACTACGGCAACACCATCTACATCTGGGCCACGGCGCTGGACTTTGAACTGCGCGGCGACCACGACTGGATCAGGGACGTGGTGACCCACGAACTGGCCCATATCATGACCCTCAACAAGGCCCGCCAGCCCTGGCCCTTCCAGTTCGCCCTGCTCTCGGTGTCGCGCTTCGACTCCAACCCGGACATCTCCTTCGAGCTGCCCCTCTTCCACCTCAACACCCCGGACTGGTGGAACGAAGGGGTGGCCCAGTTCGCCACCCAGAAGTTCGGCTATGACGGCTGGGACACCCACCGCGACATGCTCCTGCGCATGGCCACCCTCGAGGACGACCTGCTCTCCTACGAGGAGATGGGCAGTCTGCGGAACCGCACCGGCCGCTACTACGGCGAGATGGTCTACAACCAGGGCTTCGGCCTGCTGCTCTACATCCAGGATCAGTACGGCCGCGAAAAGGCCGAGGCCCTCACCCAGCACAGCGGGGCAGTGAGCTTCGACTCGGCCATCCGCCAGGTGCTGGGCATCTCCGCTGACCAGCTCTACGGCGATTGGACCCGCTTCATCAAGGAGCGCTACGCTCCCTTTGCCGCCGAGATCCACAGCCAGGGCTTCTCCGAGGGGGAAAAGCTCAAGGAAGTCGACGAGGGGATCGTCGAGTACCACCCCGCCCTCTCGCCCGACGGCAAGAAGCTGGCCTTCCTGACCAGCCAGAAGCGCGATTACCCGATCATGCGCCTGGCCATCCTCGACCTGGAAACCGGTGAGAGGAAGGTGCTCGACCCGTACGTGGACACCCGCATCGCCTGGTCGCCGGACAGCCGGCAGCTCCTCTACGTGCGCAACAAGGAGGGCTTCAACGACCTGTACCTCTACGACCTGGCCAGCGACGAGGAAGAGCGCATCAGCGCCCGGCTGCGGGCCAAGGACCCCTCCTTCTCGCCAGACGGCAAGCGCGTCGTCTTTGTGCACAACGAGGACGGCACCAACAACCTGGGCATCCTGGACCGCCAGAGCACCCGCCGGATCTTCCTCACCAACAACGCCGACGGCACCCAGTACAGCGCACCGCGCTTCTCGCCAGACGGCAAGTGGGTCCTCTTCAGCGTCTTCCGCGGACAGGACCGCGACGTCGCGCTGATCCGCTCGGACAGCCCGCCCCGGCCCAAGGACTACGGCCTGCGCGACCGCCAGCTGGCCAAGGTCCCGGACTCGCTCAAGGTCTTCCCCGACAGCCTGGCCTTTCCCAGCCCCGACACCTCGGGCTTCCGCGTGCTGCTGGGCTCGCGGGCCGACGAGCGCGACCCCTGCTGGCTGCCCGACGGCAGCGGCTTTGTCTTCTCCTCTGACCGCAGCGGGGTCTTCAACCTCTACCGCTACAACCTGGAGGACGGCCGGGTGGACCAGCTGACCAATGTGCTGGGCGGGGCCTTCACCCCGGCGGTGGGGCCGGACAGCAAGGTGGTCTACGCCGGGTACCACGCCGGCAACTACAGCCTCTACCGCTTTCCCCTGGGGGCGTACCAGCGGGAGGCCCGCTTCGAGCCGGTGGCCCTGCGCGACTACCAGTCCAATCCCCGGCTGCCCAAGCTGAGCGACGAGTACGACGTGGGCCGCTACAGCGGCCGGCGCGAGTTCAGCTACATCCCCATCCTCCAGGTGGGCCCGGCCTTCATCGGCAACACCTTCGGCCTGAACCAGTTCAGTGCCGGGATGCAGTTCTCCACCGGGGAGCAGCTGGGCGGCGAGGAGTTCACCGCCTGGGGCGTGGTGGGCAAGAACATGCGCGAGTCCACCGACCTGAACACCGATTTCGGAGCCTATTACGAGCGCAGCCTGCTGCCGATGAGCGGCAACAGCCGCACCTTCAATCCCTCCTTCTACGTCGCGTACCGCCGCCGCGAGATCGACAACATGATCCGGACCAATCAGGTTTTGGTCGACACCGTGCTGGCGGGCGACACGGTCATCTCCCCGGTCGATTCCACCCACTATCTGCTCATTCCCGAGGCCGAGCGCCACCTCAAACAGTTCGAATCGCGCCAGGACCTGTTCAAGACCGCGCTCCAGAACATCGCCCTGGGGGTGGACCTGCCCCTGACGCGCCGTCAGCGGTTCTCCCTCCAGTACCTCAACCGCGGCTACGACGAGGGCTGGACCCTGCGCTCATTGCGCCAGCAGCTGGGCATCTTCCTGGTCCAGGAGACCAACGGCGAGAAGTTCGACGTCACTGGCCTGCTGCCCGAGGACCTCTCCCGCCAGGACACCACGGTGGTGGACCCCCAGAACAGCCTGAACTTCTATAATGGCCTGGAGTTCTTCTCCGCCCACGATCTGAGTTTTTCCTGGCGCTACGTGAATGTCAAACCCACGGCCGACCGCTATATCATGCCGGAGGGGCGCGCCCTTTCGCTGTTCTACCGGTACTCGCTGCCCACGGTGGCCGATTCCCTGGCCCAGCTCAGCTCCATCGACGGCACGCCCCGCGACCTGCTGGGGCCGGCCCAGCGGCGCTTCCGGGTCAACGAGTACGTGGGCGCGTACGTGGAGTACCTGGGGCTGCCCTTTGACAACGCCCTCTCCCTCGAACTGATCGGCGCGTACCGAAATCTCAGATTGAAGCCCTCATTCAATCCGGAGGGCGGTTTCTTTGAAGGGCGCTATTACTGGCCCCTGCGCTATTACCTGGGAGGGCACAACTTCCTCAGCGGCTATCCCTATTTCGTCAGCTCCGGGACCAAGCTGGTCTACGGCCGGCTGGGCTACGCCTTCCCCCTCAGCCGGCGGCTGAGCACCCAGTTCTTCAACTTCACCTTTGCCAAGTGCTACGCCGAACTCTTCGCCGAGGCCGGGGCAGTGGGCAACTTCTCCAAGGCCCACTGGGGGGATTTGAGCGCGAAGGACTTTCTCTCAGACGTGGGCGGCGAATTGCGCATGCAGGTTTTCACCTTCTACCGCATCCCCATGACCGCCTTTTTCCAGGTGGCCCGGCCGCTCAACCGCAACCGGGTGGCCCGCGATCCGGACGAACCGCCCATCGACAAATGGCGCTATTACTTTGGTCTGACCTTATGAAAGTAGACCTGCACAAACTGGCCCTGCGCCTCAAGATCATCGAGATGATCAGGAACCACGCCAACCAGCGCCAACTGCGGGAGGCATCCAGCAGCTGGCGGCGCCTTATTCAGCCCAATTGAGATGCTCAAGCTGGCGCGCTTTCCGCGCGGCAACAACCGCAACCGCCCCCTGAAGCAGCGGCTGCCGGCGGTCAATTTCGAGGCGGAAGTGGAGCGGATCTTCAGGCGTTTCTGGAGGGAGCGGGGACGGGTGGCCCGCCTCGGGTTGCCCAGGGGAACTGCGGAGGAAGGAGCCCTATGCGTCTAGGCCTACTGCCGCTGCTGGGTCTGCTGGCCAGCTGCGGCGGCAGCCCCCAGCCGCCGGCTGACACCCAGCCCGATCCGGTGGCCCGGATGGCGGCCGAGGGGGCTTATGTGGATACCGTCGGCCTGCGCAACCTGGCCGAGGCGGACACCCTCAACGAGGACCAGGGCCTGACCATCGTCGAGACCACGGTCAGTTTTCCGCCCGAGGCCGGCGGCGGCGAGGTCTTTGCGTGGGAGTTCAACGCTCGAGAGTTGCGCCCGGTGAAGTTGCTCATCATGCGCTTCGACCAGGGGAAGAACAACCTCGAACTGGTGGGAGAGAGCGAACTGGTGGTCCCCAGGCAGAAGGGTCCCAACCGCTTTGTGCTGCGCGAGCCCATCCCGATCAGGCCGCGCGATCTGTACGGCATCTACCAGCCCGAGGCCGGGGCCATCCCCTTCAAAAAGGTGCACAACTGGAAAACCCTGATCACCATCAAGCCTCTGGTCCGTCCCTGGATGAAGCGCGAATTGTTCGCCATGTACGGCTGGCGCTATGCCCTGCGGGTGTTCTGGCGCAAGGCACCGGCCCCACCGTGAGCGCGCTGCGGAAGCTGGCGCTGGCGGCCCTGGTGCTGCTGGCAGGGTGCGGGGGCAAAAGGGAGGAGCCGGATGACCCGGCGCAGGTCCGGATGCAGCAGGCAGTGGACCAATTGCGCCAGCAGCTGGCAGAGCAGCCCAGTTCGCCGCTGATCCATTTCCAGCTGGGGCAGGTCTACGACCGCTACGGCCAGGCCGATTCGGCGATGGCCGCGTACCAGCGGGCCATCGCCCTGGAGGAGGCCTTTCCCGAGGCGCATTTCAACCTGGCGGCCGCCTATTACGCCCAGGGCCGGACCCGGGAAGCCATCTCGGCGTACCAGCAGGCCCTGCGTTTCCGCCCGGACTACGCCCTGGCCCACAACAACCTGGGCTTCATCTACAAAAAGGCCGGCGATCTGGACCAGGCCGAGGCCGCCTATGGGCAGGCCATCCGCTGCGACTCGACTTTTTACGAGGCCTACAACAACCTGGGCCAGCTCCACAAGCAGCGCAACCACCTGGACCAGGCCCTGCCCCTCTACCGCAGGGCCATCGCCCTCAAGCCGGACTTCCCCGAGGCGTACGTCAACCTGGCCACTGCCTGCAAGACCCTGGGGCAGCGAGGCGAGGAGCAGCAGGTGCTCAACGCCTATCTCGCCCAGTTCGGCCAGGAAGCTACCCACAGTGCCTACGCCCGCGAGCGGCTGCGGGATCTGGCCAAGGCGCGGCAGTAGGGGCGCAGCGCGCTGTGCCCCTACCGATCCCGCTCGAAAAGCTGCAGATTTATGCTGTTGGGTCCCTCGAAGAAGCCCAGGCGGATGCCCGTGTCGCCGGCATTGCCCGGCTCGCTGAGGATTTTTACTCCCTTCTGACGCAACTCCTCCACCCCTTTGTCCACACTGGGGACTCTGAACGAGATGTGGTGAAAGCCGATGGGGGCCTTCGTGGTCTTGGTCGGCATCAGTTCCAGAATAATCCCATTGCCCGCCTGCAGAAAGACATAATCCTCGTCGCCCTCGTTGGGGAAGCGCTCCAGCACCTTGAGGCCCAGCTTCTCGGTGTAGAACTTCACCCCGCCCTCCACGTCGTCGGTGACGATGGCGATCTTGTGCAGATGGTCGATGGTCATGGCGCACTCCTTTGGGTTTGCGGTGCGTAGGTTTTGCGGAGCAGGTGCCAGTAGCCGGCGCTCGAAGCGAGGACCAGCAGCGCCGCGGCGCAGACCAGGACCTGGCGTGCGGCGGCAGGGACCGGCAGCACATAGCTGAGCACGGCCAGCCCCATGCACAGGGTGGTGTACTTGCCCAGGCGGCTGGCGGGGATCACCAGGCCCCGCCGGTACAACAGACTCAGGCCGACGGCGAGGATGACCGCATCCCGCGCCAAGAGCAGCAGCACCAGCCAGAGCGGGAAATCCCGCCAGCAGACCAGGCCCAGGCCCAGGCTGCCCAAGAGCAGCTTGTCAGCCACCGGGTCGAGGATCTGGCCCAGGGTCGTGATCTGGCCCCAGCGGCGGGCCACGTACCCGTCGGCCACGTCGCTAAAGCCCGCCAGCAGCCCCAGCCCCAGGGTGGTCCAGGAAAGGGTCTGCCCGTCCCGCCACAGGCTGTGGAGCAGGAAGGGGATCAGGACGATGCGCAGGGCGCTGAGCAGGTTGGCCCCCATCGGCGGGTCCTAACGCAGCAGTTCCTGGGCGTGCTGCCTGGCGCTGGCCGAGACCTTTTCGCCGGCCAGCAGCTGGGCCAGTTCCTCGGCGCGCCCGGCCTCGTCGAGCAGGTGGACCTCGGTGAAGGTGCGGCCCCGGGCCTGGCGCTTGCGCACCGAGAAGTGGGTGTGGGCCAGGCCGGCGATCTGCGGCAGGTGGGTGATGGCGATGATCTGGTGCGAGGAGGCCAGGGACCGCAGTTTCTTGCCCACGGCGGTGGCCACCCGGCCCGAAACCCCGGTGTCGATCTCGTCGAAGACCAGGATGAAAACCCGGTCCTGGTCGGCGATGACCTCCTTGAGGGCCAGCATCAGGCGCGAGAGTTCCCCCCCCGAGGCGATGCGCGCCAGGGGGCGGGGCGCCTCGCCCACGTTGGGCGAGATGTAGAATTCCACCCGCTCCATGCCGTGTTCGTCGGCCCTCCAGCGCTGGCCCCCGCGCTCTACCAGACCCTGGGGGTCGAGCGCTTCCTGCAGCTCCACGGCGAAGATCGTCGGTGCCATGCCCAGCTTGGCCAGGCTCTTCTCCACCACCGAGGACAGGGCCTTGGCCGCCTTGCGGCGCCCGGCGGAGAGGGCCAGGCAGGAGGCGGCGAAACGCTTTGATAGATCTGTGGTCTCCGCCTCGGTGCGGCGCAGTTGGTCATCGAGCTGGCCGGCGCGGTTTTCCTGCTGCTCCAACTGCCTGGCCAGGTCCAGCACGGCTTTGAGAGAGCCGCCGTATTTCTGGCTGAGCCGGCGCAGACCGTCCAGGCGCTCCCGCACCTCTTCGCATCGTGCGGGGCTGGTCTCCAGATGGCGGGCGTACTCGCCCAGGCCGGCAGCCAGGTCCTCCAGCCCGTAGACCAGCCCTGCCAAGGCAGCGGCCCGGGGCTGGAGGCGGGGGTCGGTCTCGGCCAGGCGCTCCAACTGGCGGCGCGCCCTGGCCAGGGACTCAGCCACCGAGCCCTCGGCCTGGTAGAGCAATTCGCAGAGCGCAGCAGTGGTCTCGGCCAGGGTCTCCAGGTTTTCGAGCACCTTCAGCTCCTGGGCGAGTTTTTCCTCCTCCCCTGGCACCGGGTTGAATTGGCGGATCTCCTGCAGCTGAAAGGCGCGCAATTCCTCGGCCCGGCGCAGTTGCTCGCGTTCGCCGCGCAGCTCTTCGGCCCACTGGCGGCTCTGGCCCCAGGCCCCGTAGAGGCGGGCCACCTCCCCGGCCTGGTTGCCCAGGCCGCCAAAGGTGTCGAGAAAGGCGGCGTGCAGGGCAATGTCCAGCAGGGATTGGTGCTCGTGCTGACTGTGCAGGTCGGCCAGCAGGGCGCCTACCTGTTTGAGCTGCTTGAGCGAGAGGGTCAGGCCATTGGCAAAGGCGCGGGTGCGGCCCTGGGCTAATAATTCGCGGCGCAGCACCAGCTGGCCCTCCTCCAGCGCCGCGCCGGCCTCTTCGAGGCGGGCGGCCACCGGATGGCCGGCGGGGAATTCGAAGACGCCCTCGACGAGGCCCTTGTCAGCGCCACTGCGCACCAGTTCGGCGCCAGCCTGGCCGCCGAGGATGGATTCGAGGGCGCTGAGCACGATGGACTTGCCGGCCCCGGTCTCGCCGGTGATGGCGTTGAAGCCGGGGCCGAATTCAGAGCCGCGTCAGCATCAGTCTGGGTGTCGTTGTTCAGCGGGCGTCGGGGAGTGACCCACTTCAGCCTTTCCCAAGGCGCGTCCCGCCGCACCCCAACGTATGGGGTGCGGCGCCGCCTGAACGGGGCAGCCCGATAGCCCGGCCCCCGCAACACCATCTATATGGTGTTGCGTCCCCTCGCTCGCTCTGGCTCCGCTACCCCACCGCCCGACCACGCGGACTTCCCTTCCCGGCCACTCCCCGGGAAAGGCTTCCGGGGTCATCTCCCCGTCGCAGTACATCACTGTTGCTCCGCGCTATCCTCGTCTCCATCCAGAAACTCCAGGCGGAAGTTGCCTGCCTCGTCCTCCTGCAGCACCTGCACCCGCTTGCGGGCCTGGTCCAGAAAGCGGGCGCAGGCGCGCGAGGCAGCGACGCCCCGCTCGAAGACCTGCAGCGCGTCTTCGAGGGAGAGTTCTCCCTGTTCCAGGCGCGCGGCGCTGTCCTCCAGTTCTTCCAGAGCCTGTTCGAAGGAGGCGGGCTGGGCGCCCGCCGGGTTTTCACTCATCGCAGAGTTCCTCCACGCGGCAATGGGCCCGGCCTTCGGCGAAGCGCAGGACCAGGGGGTCGCCGACCTCCAGTTCGCGCAGGCTGCGCACCGGCCGGCCCTCGGGGTGCTGGACGTAGGCGAAACCCCGGCCCAGGTTGGCCAGGGGGCTGCGGGCCTCCAGGCGCAGGGCCGCCCGGTCCAGGCGCTCCACCAGTTGGCGCACGCGGCGGTCGAAGGCGCTGGCCAGGGTCTGGAGCTGTTCGTCGGCGTACTGGCCCTGCTGTTCGAGAAGGTCGCGCAGTTGCTCCCACAGGCGGTGGGGCGCGCATTGTTCCAGGCGCTGCTGGCGCGCCTCCAGTCCGTACGCCACCGAGCGCTCCAGGCGTCGGCACAGTTCAGCCACCTGCTGGCGCAGCACCCCGTAGTCCTGGGCCACCACCTCGGCAGCAGCCGAAGGGGTGGGCGCCCTATAGTCGGCCACGTAGTCGGCGATGGTGTAGTCGATCTCGTGGCCCACTGCCGAGATCACCGGCCTGGGCGAGGCATAGATGGCCCGGGCCACCACCTCCTCGTTGAAGCACGATAGATCTTCGGGCGGGCCGCCCCCGCGGCCGACGATCAATATATCCACCTCGCTATGGCGGTTCAAGTCAGCGATGCCCCGGGCGATCTCCTCGGCGGCGCCCAGTCCCTGCACCCTGGCGGGCCGCAGGATGAGCTGCACCCCGGGGGCCCGCCGGCCCAGCACGTTGATGATGTCGCGGATGGCTGCCCCGGTGGGCGAGGTGACCACCCCCACCTGGCGCGGGAAGCGGGGCAGGGGGCGTTTGCGCTCCGGGGCAAAGAGCCCCTCGGCTTCCAGCCGGGCCTTGAGCTGCTCGAAGGCCAGTGCCAGCTCGCCCACCCCGGCCGGCTGCAGGCGCTGGGCGCGGAACTGGTAGTTGCCGCCCCGCTCGTACACCGAGAGTTGGCCGAAGACCATGACCTTCATGCCCGGCTCGGGGGTGAAGGTCAGGCCGCGGCTCTGCCACTTGTACATCACGCAGCTGAGCTGGCTGGTCTCGTCTTTGAGAGAAAAGTAGCGGTGGCCCGAGGCGTGGAGGGTGAATTTGGAGACCTCGCCGACGATCCAGCAGGGCGGCATGGTTTCCAGGATTTCCTTCACCTGGGCGGTGAATTGGGAGATGGTGAGGGGGGTTTCTAAGGCAGGGTTGGAGCCGGGCAATTCCATAGGGGATTCAGGGCGAAGGATGAGGTGGAGAGAGGGTACGGCGAAAGCGGTACGGGGTCAAGAGAGATCAGCCAAGGCTGATGATCTCCATGGCCTGGTCCAGCTCCCGCAAGGCCAGCTGGTCCGGGGGTTCGGGAGCCGGGGCGCGGAACCTGGCGCAGGCGATGACGCCCAGGCGGCGCAGAGGCGGTTAGGCCGGCCATGGGACTGGGCAGTGGTTCAGCCCGATTGGAAAACTTGATCTGACGGCGGCCAACCTGGAGCGGCGCCGTCGCGCCGAAGGATGATAAACAAATCCCCCGAGGACAGGATTGCCCCCGTATTTCGTCCAGTTCACTCCGTCTATAGCCATCCAGGCAAAAACGCCAATCCGCAAAAATCCAGTCCGCCTGTCCGTCGTTCCTGCACTTATCCGGTTCATGGTTTTACCCTCCCTCGGTGATCGAGTTCTCCATTTTTTCCTGGCTTGACGAGGTCTGGAGCAAATGCTATTTTGTCAGCGGTGTGACTGTCTGCCCCCTTTGTCAGGCCCCCTATCATGGCTGAAACCCTGGGCACCAAAGATGTCCTGGAACAGGTAGATGCTCGCCTGGGCAATGTCGAACAAGATCTCCGGGGACTCCGCAGCGAGATGAACTCACGCTTCGACCGGGTATATCAAGAACTCGGCGGCCTGCGAGAGGAAATCCGCGACCTGCGCAATTCCGTGGACCATAGGTTTATAGGAATGTATGGCCTGCTGGTGGCCGTGCTGCTGGGCGTGGCCGGTCTGTGGTTCAAGTGAGCCGGCCCCTCCCCTGATTCTCATCCTCAGCTATTTGGTCTCTTACGACGGCAGCATCCGCCGAAAATCGTTCACCCATAGTCACCGAACCAAGGCCGCAAGTTTCCCAAACCGCCCTTAATTTTTCCTCTCCCCCTCCCATCTGGCTGTCTGTGCGCGCAGCGCAAAAATTTCATATTCCCTGATATTTTACACCGTACCACCGCCAAGGGCAACCCAAAAATAAAAATGGCAGCAGACAAAAGGTTGAATGCTATTGGAGCGGTAGGGGCAGCAGGATCTTGAGGGATGCGGGCATCGCGAACTGGTTCTGACAGGACAGTCTGACTCGCAGGAGGATGATGCGGGGAATTTCAGCGGAGAAAGGGCGGGCAGATCAGCGGGCGTAGTGGATGGCCCGCACCTCGCGGATGAGGCAGACCTTGAGCTGGCCGATCTGGTCGAGTTCCTCTTCGAGCCGGTCGGTGATCTCATCGGCCAGCTGGTCGGCATAGGCATCGTCGACCACGGCGCTGTCCACCAGTATCCGCACTTCCTTGCTGCTCTGCAGGGCGTAGGCCTTGGTGACCCCGGGGTAGGAGAGGGCGATGACCTCGACGTGCTTGAGGCGCTGGATGTACTCCTCCACCTTCTCCTTGCGCGCTCCGGGGCGGCCGGTGGAGAGGTCGTTGGCGGCGTCCACCAGGGCGGCGGTGAGGGAGCGGGCGGGGAGATTCTGGTGGTGGGTTTCGATGGCATTGACCACCTCCCCGCTTTCGCCGCACTTGCGGGCCAGGGCGGCGCTGGTCTGGGCCGGGTCGCTGCCCACTTCGTGGTCGAGGGCCTTGCCGAGGTCGTGGAGCAGGCCGGCCCGGCGGGCCAGGGCCACGTCCAGCTGCAATTCTTCGGCCATCATCCCCGCCAGGTACCCCACTTCCTTGCTGTGGGTGAGCAGGTTCTGGCCGTAGCTGGTGCGGAAGCGCAGTTTGCCCAGCAGCTCCAGGAGCGGCTCGGCCAGGTCGTGCAGGCCCAGGTCAAAGGCCGCCTTGGAGCCTGACTCGCGGATCATCTCGGCCACGTCCTGGCAGGCCTTTTCGTAGACCTCCTCGATGCGCCCGGGGTGGATGCGCCCGTCGAGGATCAGCTTTTCAAGGGTGTTCTTGCCGATTTCGCGGCGCAGGGGGTCGAAGCCGGAAAGCATCACCATGCCCGGGGTGTCGTCGACGATCACCTCAATGCCGGTGATCATCTCGAAGGAGCGGATGTTGCGGCCGTCCCGGCCGATGATGCGCCCCTTCATCTCGTCGGAGGGCAGGTGCACCACCGAGATGGTGCTCTCCACCGCCAGGTCCACGGCAAAACGCTGCACCGAGCGGACGATGATCTCGCGGGCCTCGCGGTTGGCGTTGGCGATGGCGTGGTCCTTGATCTCCTTCACCTTGCGCGCGGCGAACTGGCGGGCGTTCTCCTCCTGCTGGAGGATGAGGGCCCGGCGGGCTTCGGCCTGGCTGAGGCCGGCCAGGTGCTCCAGGCGCTGGCGCTGCTGGAGCACCATCACCTCAGTCTCCTTTTCGGCCGCGGCAAGGCGCTCCTCCCGCCGCTCCTGCTCCTGCTCCTGCTTGAGCAGGCTGCGCTCCTTGCTGGCCAGCACGTCCACCTTGCGGTCCAGCTGCTGCTCGCGCTCCTGGAGCTTGGTCTCCAGTTCGCGCAGCTGGCGCTTGGCGCCTTCCTGCTCGCGCTCCAGCGGCTCCTGCTGGCGGCGCCACTCGTCCCTGGCTTCGAGGAGAGCGGTTTTCTTGAGGGCCTCCGCTTCGGTCCTGGCTTCCTCGATGAGTTTGGCGGTCTGGGCCTGGACGTTTTCCTGCTTGCCCCGGCGGATCTTGCCGTTGGCCAGCCAGCCAAAGAGAAAGGCGAAAACGAAGACAGCGGCGACGAGCACTACTTCGCCCACGGGGCGATACCCTTCCATTGTTGCCTAAGAAGCTGTTTATCCCTGGCGGGGCGTATCGGTGCCAGCGCCCTGAAAGACGCGTCCCAGCGAGGCGGCCAGCCTGGAGGTGCGCTGGGCGATCTCGGACTCGGCGTCCTGGTAATCGGCCCGCAGCTTGTGCAGTTCCTCGACCAGGTTCAGGCCGGCCAGGATGGCCAGTTGCAGGGGCGACTGGAGATGGTGTTCCTGGTAAATGCGGCGCATCTGTTCGTCCACCAGCTGGGCCACTTCCTGGATGTGCTCGGCCCGCTGCTCGGGAGTGAGGGCAAAGGTGTAGTTCTTGCCGTAGATGGCGACGATCAAGCGGGCGGCATCGGACTCGGCCATGGGGCGCCCCTTATGGTTCAGGAGTGAACGGCATCTAGGCGGCTGAGGAGGCTCTCGATGCGGCTCTTGACCTCCTCGCGGATCTTCAGCGTCTCCTGCTCGGCCTGCTGGAGGCGCTGGCTGAGACCTTTGAGCTGCTCGTTTTCCGCCCGCAGCCCTTCTACCTGTCCCAGTAGTTCGGCGTTGTCCTGCTTGAGCCGGCCCAGGAGTTCCAGGAGCCGGTTGACCTCCTCTTCCAGCCTGGCGAAGTTGCTGTCCACTGCCATAAAACTCCCCTCTTGTCGTGGGTGCTGAGTCTTGCGGAGGTTCAGCGCAGCCGGGCGTCAAAAATCTCGGCGAGGCGGCGCAGGATCTGCTCGACCACCTGGCTGGCTTCGCGGTCTTCCAGGGTGCGCTCGGCCGAGCGCACCCGGACGGTGAAGGCCAGGCTCTTGTACCCGGGGGGAATCTGGTCCCCCTGGTAGTGGTCGAAGATTTCCACCGCCTCGATCAACTCCGGGGCGGCGGCCCGCGCCTGGGCCACGACCTGGGCGGCGGGGGCTTCGGCCCGCAGCACCACGGCCAGGTCGCGCTCGATGGGCGGGAACTTGGGCAGAGGGCGAAAACCTCGGTCCCTGTCCTCTAGTGCCTCGGCCAGGGCCTGGCAATCCAGATCAAAGATATAAACTGGCAGGTCGAGGTCAAAGGCGGCGGCGAGGGCCGGCTGCAATTCGCCCAACAGACCCAGGCGCCGGTCCCCGGCCAGGACAGCGGCACAGCGCCCAGGGCGGCAGAGCGGATGGGCGGCGGCCTCGAAGCGGGGGGCTGCCTTTTCCAGGAAGGTCTCCACCACCCCCTTGAGATCGAGGAATTCCACCGGCTGCCAGGCGGCCTTCCAGGTGGAGGCCGAGCGCCGCCCGGCCCACAGGCCGCTCAGGCGCAGCTGCTCGCGGCGCTTCCCCCCGGCCTGGGCGAAGCACTTGCCCAGTTCGAAGACGGCCACGGTGGCGGCCCGCTGGTTGAAGTTGCGGCGGGCCACCTCCAGCAGGCTGGGCACCAGGCTGGGGCGCAGCAGGCACTGGGACTCGGTGGGGGGATTGGCCAGCACCACCGGCTCGCCTTCGGCACCGGCCAGTTCCAGCCATCTGCGCTCGACGATGGTGTTGGTCACCACTTCGTCCAGTCCCAGGCCGGCCAGCTGATGGCGCCACTGGTAGGTCAGGGCATGGGCCGAGACCGGGGTGGCCAGGGAGACCTGGGCCGTCTGGCTGGCCTCGATGCGCTCGTACCCGTAGATGCGGCCCACCTCCTCGATCAGGTCCACCTCGCGCTGCAGGTCCGGGCGGAAACTGGGGACCAGCACCTCCAGGGCGCCGCTTGCCGCCTCGACCTGGCAGCCCAGCAGTTCGAGGATGCGGGCGCAGTCGGCCTCGCTGAGGGCGATGGCCAGCAGGCGGTTGAGCCGCTCCAGGCGCAGGGACAGCCGGGTGCGGGGCAGGGGTCGGGGGTACACGTCCAGGGGCTGGGGAGCGACCTGGCCGCCGGCCAGTTGGGCGATGAGCGCAGCCGCCCGGTCGCCGGCCAGGGGGGCCATCTCCCAGTCTGCCCCGCGCTCGAAGCGCATCGAAGCCTCGGTGCTCAGGCCCAGCCGGGTCCGGCCCAGGCGCACCCTGGCAGGATTGAAATAGGCGCTTTCGAGGAGGAGGTCGGTGGTCCGGTCAGTCACCTCGGAGTGCAGGCCGCCCATCACCCCGGCCAGGGCCACCGGGCGCTCGCCGTCGGCGATGACCAGGAGTTCTCCGTCGAGGGCGTGGCAAGCCCCGTCCAGGGTTTCCAGTTCCTCGCCGGCCCGGGCGCGGCGCACCGCGATGCGCGACTGGGCCAGGGCACTCAGGTCAAAGGCGTGGAGGGGATGGCCCAGCTCCAGCATGGCCAGATTGGTGGCATCGACCACGTTGTTGATGGGCCGCATGCCCACCGCCCGCAGCCGGTGCTGCAGCCACAGGGGCGAGGGGCCGACACTTACCCCGCGGATGATCCTGGCCACATAGCGCGGGCAACCTTCGGGATCTTCGATGGAGACGGAGGCGGACTGGGCAGTGGACGCTCCCGACTCGGCCACCTGGTGCGGGGGCAGGCGCAGGGGGGCACCGGTGAGGGCGCGCACCTCGCGGGCCAGGCCCAGCAGGCTCAGGCAGTCGGGGCGGTTGGGAGTCACCTCGAAGTCGAGGACCACTTCGTCCAGGCCCACCTGGGAGGCGAAGGGGGTGCCGGCCTGCAGCTCATCGGGCAGCACCAGGATGCCCTCGGCGTCGGTCCCCAGGCCCAGCTCGGCCTGGGAGCAGATCATGCCCGCCGATTCCACCCCGCGGATCTCACTCCTGCGGATCTCAGCGCCGCCCGGCAGCCGGTGGCCGGGCAGGATGACGGCCACCTTCTGGCCGGCCGCCACGTTGGGGGCCCCGCAGACGATGGTCTGCACGCTGCCGCCCAACTCCACCTGGCAGACCGAGAGGCGATCGGCATTGGGGTGGGGCCGGCGCTGGAGCACGTGGCCCACCACCAGGCCCTGGTAGCGGCTGCCCAGATCCTCCACCCCCTCCCGTTCCAGGCCGGTCATGGTGAGGCGCTCGATCAATTCGGGCCACGCCCAGGGGATATCGACGAATTCTTTGAGCCAGTTGTAGGTGATCTTCATTCGCTCTGCTCAGAATTGCCGGGTGAAGCGCAGGTCGTTTTCCAGGAAGAGGCGGATGTCGTCGATGCCGTAGCGGATCATGGCTATTCTGTCGATGCCCGCCCCAAAAGCGAATCCGGTATAGAGTTCAGGGTCGTAACCCACTGCCGCAAAGACCGCCGGGTCGACCATGCCGGCCCCGCTGATCTCGACCCAGCCCGTGCCCTTGCACACCCGGCACCCGCCCTCTCCCCGGCACAGGGAGCAGGAGAAATCGTATTCCACGCTCGGCTCGGTGAAAGGGAAGAAGTGGGGCCGGAAGCGGACCCGGGTCCGCGGGCCCAGGAGCTGGCGGCCCATGGCCTCGATGGTGCCCTTGAGGTCGGCCATGGAGACCTGCCGGTCCACGCAGAGTCCCTCGATCTGGTGGAAGACAAAGTGATGGGTGGCGTCCACGGTATCGCGGCGGTAGCAGCGGCCCGGCGCCACGACGCGCACCGGCGGGGGGGTGGTCTCCATGATGCGGATCTGCACGGTGGAAGTGTGGGTGCGCAGCAGGCCCCCGCCCTCGAGGTAGAAGGTGGCGTGCAGGTCGCGCGCCGGATGATCGGCCGGGGTGTTGAGCGCGTCGAAATTGTGGTACTCGTCCTCCACCTCCGGCCCGTCCACCACCGCGAAGCCCAGGCGCTGGAAGATGGACGAGAGTTCTTCGGCCAGGCTGTAGAGGGGGTGGAGCCGGCCGCTCAGGGGGCGGTGGCCGGGCAGGGTCACGTCGAGGGCGGTGAGGCTGGCTTCCTGCAGGGCGGCCCGGCGCTGGTCCAGGGCTTCCTGGATGGCTTGCTGGGCGCCGCCC
>JACPJE010000045.1 GCA_016187725.1 Candidatus Latescibacterota bacterium | reverse complement strand
GGGATGTCCTGGTGGTGTCGCAGATGATCGGTCAACCAGGTAACGAGGGAAAACAGCCCCAGCAAGCAGGGGGTGGTGCGCAGGATGGCCTGGTCCAACCATTGCCGTTGGGTCTCGATGCCCAGATGGGCCCGGGCTTCCTCAAAGGTGACTTCGACCCCCCAGCGCCTGACGACCCATTCGAGGATTTGCACCGGACGGGCCTGCAGGTCGGTAGAGAAGAATACCTCATCCCGGAATTTTTCTTCGGGGTCGCGGACCAGGACAAAGCGGATGGACAAGGGGGGCTGCCCCGCCCGGTACCACAACGCCGTGCGCGAAAACAGCTGCATCGTTTTCTTCTGGCCCCCATACCAGCCAATCGCTTCTTCCTGCCAGGGGGTATCCTCTCGGGCCGCCCACACCTTGAGGGTACGCTGTCGATCGCCCTTTTGCGGTTTTGGCCCCCGTTTACCGGCCGGTTGAGGACCGGGGGGATGAAACAGTCGGGCATCCCAGCGCAAGCGCGAGACCATTACCGCGTTCATCTGTACACAGGCCCAACCCAATCCCACACTGGCAAAGGCCCCATCGACGACCAGGATCAGTTGACGTTGTGGCCACCAGCGGCGCACCTGCTTGACCATCTGTCGCAGCCAGTCATGACTGGTCTTATACCGCCGACCTTTTTTACCGCAGGCCTCTTTCGAAGGACACAACACCGTCAGGAAAGGCAAGGCCCACACCCGATCGCTCCACGGAATCGGCACCATCCGCATCGACGACACCGGCGGCCTGACCATTGCCCAGGTGCGGGCCCGCCTGCGCCGCCTGCGCCGGCAGCACCGGATTTGCCTGGTGGTGGTGGATTACCTGCAACTGATGGTCGAGGAAGGGGCGCAGAGCCGCGAGCAGGAGGTCTCGCGCATCTCCCGCGGCCTCAAGGCCATCGCCAAGGAACTGGACGTGCCGGTGCTGGCCCTGTCCCAGCTTTCCCGCGCCTCGGAGATCCGCGCCGGCAAGCGGCCGCAACTGTCGGACCTGCGCGACTCGGGCAGCCTGGAGCAGGACGCTGATGTGGTGCTCTTCCTGCACCACCCGCACCGGGCCGGCTATGCCGACGCCAACCCCAACGAGATCGAGGTGATCATTGCCAAGCAGCGCAACGGACCCACTGGAGAGTTTCCTCTGCACTGGGAAGAAAAATATACCCTCTTTGCCGATCTGGCGCCGGCCTGCCGGCAGGAACAGGAACCCGGATATGAGTCTTGCCACCCGAACGCCAACTGAGCCTGCCCTCGTGCCGGCCAGTCCCCTGGCGGCCCGCCTGCGCGCCCTACAGGACGCCCGTGACGGCCTGACCGACCAGATCACCGCCCAGCGCGCCGTGCTGGAGCTAGCTCTGGCCCAGGGCGACGAGAAGGAGGCCGAGCGCGCCCTCGTCGAAATCACCCTGGCTGTCCATGCCCGTGCCGTGGCGCAGCGCCACTTGGAGCGCCTGGGGAGCACCTACCGCGCCGGCCTGGGTCTCCCCACCAAGTGGACCACCTGGTCAGCAGCCGGCAGCCGAACCCGTAGTAGTGAATGTCACACTTTGAAGCAGAAGGAGGTCGCCACCTGATGAACAAGTCTGACCGCGCCACCCTCACCGAGGAACTGCTCACCCCCGGGGTCCTCATGGCCCGCTGGAAGGTGAGCCGGGCAACATTGTGGAACTACGCTAGGCACCACGGGCTCAAGACTGTCCAGTTGCCCGGCGGCACCCGCTACCGTGTCCGCGATGTGCTGGAGTTCGAGCGGCGGAGGTGGCGACCGTGAAAGCGGATCAGGAAGCGCCGGCCGGCTCAGTAGGGCAGCGCGTCGGTAGGATGGGCCTCGGCCTCAAGGGCATGCAGGTACGTCATGGTGGTTTTGAGATCCGAGTGCCCGAGCCGGGCCTGCACCGTCCGCAGATCCACCCCGGCCCGCAGTAAGGCCGAGGCGTAGGTATGGCGCAGACAGTAGAGGGTGAGGTCAGGGTGTAGCTTCTCCCCCGTCACCACCCGCGCAAAGGCCCGCGTCAACGCCTTGGAGCCGATGGGCCGGCCCCGGTAGTGCCAGCGCTCCACGTCCCCTGGGCTCAGGTCGAGCCGGGGGTGGGCCTCCTCCAACCACGCCAGCACCTGCCCGGCGAGGGCAAGATGGGACTTGTGAGACGCCCGAAAGGGGGAACTGGCCTTGCTGTGCTGCAGGGCGTAGTCCTCATAGGCCCGCCGCAGGGCGTCCAGGTCCACCGGCCGCCTCAGCGTTGGGCCGCCGGCCTCCCGCCACGCCGCGAAGGCTGCGAGAGCCTCTGTGGACTGCAGCCAGCCCCGGGCAATCCAGTCTTCGATCTGGGAAGCCTTCGCCAGCCCGATCCTCGTGGCGGTCTCCAAGGCCTCCAGTAGCCGGCGGAGCTGGTCGGCCTCAGCCCGGTCCCGAGCATAGCGGGAGCGGTAGACAGGGCCGGCAGGCAGGCGCAAGGCAAAAGAGATCCGCCAGCGTTTTAGCTTCTTTTCATGCAGGACGGAGGCCATAGAGCAGTTCCTCGGACGGGGTAGGGTGAGCAGGGCCGGGGCTCCGGGGGAGCCGTGTAACAAGATTATAACAAGATCGAGGGCAAAAAAAAGACCGCCGTTTGACGGCCTTGAACAATCTAAGGCTTTGTTAAAATACAAGCTAACGACTCCTGAGGGTGAACGCCTCTCCAAATCATCAGGTTATTTTTTGGTGTTGTCCCTCAACTGCCTTGACATATCACCGCTGAAAAGCGGCAATACTCTAGTCTAAAACTGCGTATGTCTCGGTTATAGCTAGAGTTATGGATTTATTTTCCTACAAAAGGTGTGAGTCGCAGTTCCCCCAAAATACCTGTGTTACGCGGTAAGGCCCCCCTTTGGAAGCTGTTTTTGCCGTTACAGAAGCACTTGGG
>JACPJE010000013.1 GCA_016187725.1 Candidatus Latescibacterota bacterium | reverse complement strand
AGCTCTTCTGGAGCTTGAACCAGATCGATCCCCAAGTGCAGGAAATCTTCGCAGCGGTAGGACTGGATCCCCAGCAACTCTTGAAAACCAGTGGACTTAGCCCTCCATAAATCGCCAGTGGCTAACTCTCAAACTCGGGATACTACACCGGTCTCCACCAACTGGCGCAGGGCCTTTTTCTGTGCACTTTCCCATGCAGATAGCCCCAATCTCCCGGCTAGGACATAGTTGTCGCGCACGAGCTTGTCAAAAATCGCGACCACACTATTTTCAGGGTCACCCACTGTGTCACCTCCTGCAACGATACCCGCTCTTTTTCCCCTGAAGGAGAGGAAGGGAGCGATATCCGGTAGTTAATCGCTTTCAACTGGAATTAACGCGACTTATCGCACGGGGGCAAGTGAATTTGGTGAAGGTAGCAGACCAACGGAGGGATGTGAAACTGGAAGAGGAAGGAATTGGAGGATGATACCTTGAAGACCGCTGCCTGTGAGAGGCTTCAGACCGTGCTGGAACCAACCAGTCTGTTCAGAGGATAGTTCAGCCCAGGCGCGATTGGGATGCCGCGCCTCTTTCGGCCTCCTGGCGCAGACGATGGTAGGTTCGCCAGTGCATGCCTGTGGGCTTTTGAGGAAAGTCTTCTCTCAGGTCCGCACTCCCGCCCAGTCGTCTGCGGATTTTCCGCGCCTTACGCCTCAGCCGGCCAGAAAGGTCTTCCCTTTGGCTCTCGTATGCCAAGTTATGGCAGTGCCGACAATAGAAACACGGGCCGCCGTAAAGAATCGCCACACAACGGTTGCAGGCGGGGTTGGGGCAGGTGAACCAGGGCCTATGGCCCCCATAATTGCACCTTGTCCACTCCAGGAAAACCGTAGACCGTAAGTCCTCTGGGTTCCCGGTTGTGGGCGTCACTGTATAGTACAGTTCTACTTCCTGGGCTAGGTCGTCGTCCTCTTCATCCCACACCGTCCAACCAATGGAGGCAACCTCCCTCTTCCCCCGCAGCCAACGGATTTTCCCTTGCATCCCTGGCCGCAACCAGCCCCTCCGGTGCATGGTCCGCACGTCGAGGGTGTGGTATTCCTCCACGGTACCCTTCCTGTCCCACCTTTCCCAAGTACCGCTACCCTGTCCGCCCATGTCGCGTACCTCCGGATTTTGTCGAAATCATCAAGGAAAACGCCTATCCTGCTTCGGAATGCCGGCGCTTGGCCGTGGTTTCCTCGTTACCGGGCAAGCTACATAACTTCTCCATGGCCGTTGCAACCAGGGCGACGTCAATGCTCATGGCAGTTCCTCCGCGTTAGGGTTTGAACTCAGGGATCGCCCGGATCATGAACTCGTCAAACAAGGGCACGGTGAACGCCAGGTCGCCATGCGCCGGGCTGTAGATCATGCCCTTCCGGATCAGCTTGGCTCGCACCGGCCCGAGGCTGGTGACCTTCACCCCAGGAGTTGGGCGACATCTCCGGTGCGATGAGCGCCAGGCCCAAGCTCGGCCATGGCACGAAGGCAGTGCTTTTCGTTGGGGGTCAGACGGTCGAAGCGCACCCGGAAGAAATTCTGGTCCAGCCGGGGGATCACCGTCGCCGTCGCCTGCTGGACGACCTCCAGGGTGATCGCGTTGGTCGGGGCCAAATTCCAGGCTTGATATCCCCATTCCTGAAGGAAATAGGGGTAACCTTTCGTCAGTCGAAATACCTCCTGCAACGCCTGCGGTGCAAAGGTGACTCCAGCGGCCTTTGCCGGCTCATCGAGGGCTTTGGCGGTCTCCTTCTCCGACAACGCGCCGACCTCGGGGAAGCTGAACAGCCGCTCGGCATACGACTTGGATTCGCCCGCCAGCCCCGGAAGGATGGGCAGGCCAGCGCCCAGCAATACCAGCGGAAGTTGGCGCTGTTGCACCTTGTGCATCGCCATGATCAGCGCGCCCAATTCCTTTTGGCTGAAATACTGGATCTCGTCGATGAGCAGGGCCACCGCGCTTTGTCGCGTGAGGTCTTTGTAGGTGACTTTGAGGGCGCTGAGAAAACTGCGCAGCACCCGCAGCCCCCGTTTCGCCTTGTCGCCGGCTCCAGCGATCCGATCCAACTCGAACAGGAGGCGGCGCAGATGGGGCGCCACCAGCGGCCCCAGGGCTTTGTCTTCGTGGGCTTCGATGGCGATGGTGTGGTAGCCCCCGGCCCTGGCCAGGCGCTCGATTTCGTTGAGCAACACCGTCTTGCCCACCCCACGCAACCCGGTGAGCAGCAGGCTCTTCTCTGGCCGGCGCTGCCTGATCCGACCGAGGAGGATGCGGGCCTGCTCCAAGATGGGGTCTCGGCCTACCAGTTCAGGAGGGGGAGAGCCAGCGCCAGGGGAGAAAGGGTTCTTGATCGGGTCCATTTATACCCATTTATAATAGTTTATACCGAAATATAGCTATAAATGGGTAAATTTGCTATAACCCCGGAACCAAACCCGAAACACCTTCATCACCTCATCCCCCAGGCGGTTGATCACCTTGACGGCGATCCGGCCATTCTCCGCATGTGGGTTTTTGCCAAAACTTCGCCTACAAGATTCACACTTGCCACTGGAATTCTTTCAGATCCCACACCTTCACTTCCCCCCTTTTCCCTCGGTTTCCTTGATCTCCTTGTCCAGTTCCTCGAACGCCTGGGTAGAGCGGAAACGGGTATAGAGCGCCTGGTCGGCCTTGAGCTTTTCCATCAGCATCTGATTTGCCTTCCCTATGGGCAGACTCATCAGCACATAGACCCGGTAGATGTCCTTCTCAGGGAGGATCTGCTGCTGGTCTACCTTGGAACCTACAAGAGTCTCACTGGCCACCGCTTTGGTAGCAGAGGTGAACTGGGTCAACAACTCCGAACCTTCTTGTTCACCGGTTTCTTCCTGAAACTGCTTGGTCAGATTGCCCAGCTTGGTACTGAGTTGCTGGGCCAGGTCAGCCTGGGCCGTGGTCTTGGCTTTCTGAGTTGCCATTTGCATATCCCGCGAGGTCGCGGTGGCCACCGCGATGAGATGTTCCGCATCGGAGGGTGGATTTTTATACCAATCCGGAATGCCGGCGATCACCTTCTCCGTGGGTGTGGGGGCAAGATTGGTGGTCTTTGGGCCTCCGCAACCCCAAAAGAGTAGAGTTGAAAAGATGAGCGATACACGCACAGGTGCGGATTGAAGCGTCATGGCAGACCTCCTTGAGGTAGGCTCATTGCTCAAAAACGACTTCTGCACTAGGGCTTCCTATGGCTCCGCTGTAAGGGAAAACACTCTTGATGAGTACCGAAAACAGAACGGACCCTTTTGCTGGAATATCCCCCACACTCTGATTTGTAACCATGCCAAGAAGAGCGGGGCTGTCGTTATACAACTTCACGGTAATCGAAACATTTGTCGCCTCAGCATCACCTATATTTTCGATCTCCCCCGTTATTCTCGCGTCTTCGCCGATGGATCCATACTCCGTCCAATCTCCAGCTTCTTCAGATATCACCACTCTATGGACAATCACACCTTTCACCACAAGATCGGCACCCCCGGCGGACTCGAACTCTACGACGTAGGCACCTACGTCGATAGCGCCCCCGAAAACATCACTCCACATTCCGGGGTTGTAAGGGTAGCCTGTCAACATCAACAACGCATTTTCCTTGCCCCCAGCGTCGTTCGGATTGGGAGGGTCCCAGCTCGTGAAGGCCCAGGGCTCCTTTGTGACCCAACGCCACCCCCCGCTTGGCTCGACTGACCCTTCGGGCTGAAAGCCGCCGAGCCATACGCCTATAATGTCACCAGAAACAGAAACCAGGCGGAGAATGAAGACGTTCTCTTCGGCAGATTGCACTGTCGCCAAGTGACCTGCCAGACCCGCATAGGTACGACTCGCAGCCTCCGTGTTAGCCTCAGCCCAAGTTTTCTGTGCAACAACAACCTCATAATAGTGGCCGTTTGTCGGCCAGTGAGTCGGAACGGTTCCCGACAAGGATACTCTTCTCATCGTGATCTCGACCGGTACCGTCTGTCCGGCCGGCAGATTCACCTGGGTAGATCCTGTATAGATCAGGTTTCCCACCACGTCATAGCCATTCAAGGTGAACAGCCGGTTGTTCCCGGCTGGTATGCCTTGCACGGTCCCGGTGATCGTATCGCCAAGCACGGGCGTAGGCAAAATCCGCAATGCGGTCGAGCGGTGCCACAACTTCTTTGCCCAATTCGGGCGTGTAGGTCGCCGCTTTGACCGTTCTGCCCGCCATTACTTGGGGTGGATTGAAATGGCCGCCTGCGTCATCTTGCTCCGCTCGGGTTTTGTCGCATAGTCCTAAACAACGGTGGTTACATAGTCACGTCTTTCTATCTTGGCTCTCGAAGGTTCGACCTCTCAGTCAGACCAAAGGGATTTATCAGAAACGTTGCTGGCTTACCAGTAAGGTATTATCTTAATGACATATCTGTATTACTAAAACCAGAGGAACCATGAAAACCCTGACGGTCAAAATCCCCGAGGAACTGGAAGCCAAACTCGAACGCCTGGTGGCTCAGCGGGGAGCAAGCAAGTCTGCCCTGATCCGCGCCGCCCTCGAAGAACTCACCACCAACGCTGAAACGGTCCAACCCCACTCCTGTCTGGACCTGGCCAGGGACCTGCTCGGCCAGGCCGACGGCCCCACGGATCTTTCCTACAACAAGAAACACTTGAAAGGGTACGGCCGGTGAAGCGAGGAGTGCTCCTGGATACGGGGCCGCTGGTAGCCTTTCTGAACCGCCGGGACAGGCACCACGCCTGGGCCGAGGCCCAGTGGAACCAGATAGCGCCTCCCATGCTCACCTGTGAGGCGGTCCTCTCCGAAGCGTGTTTCCTCTTGTCACAGACACCCCTTGGTAGTGGAGTGGTGGTGCAGCTCCTAGAACGCGGGGTTTTCTCACTTCCCTTTCGCTTGGAAGACCAGGCTCAGGCTGTGGCCCGCCTGCTGGCGAAGTACCACTCTGTGCCCATGTCCCTGGCGGATGCCTGCCTGGTGCGGATGAGCGAACTTTTTCCCTCCAGTGCGGTCTTCACCGTCAGGTGATCCCCACGATCGTACCTGACTGAGTTTTTATCCCACGCCAGCCTTGATTCAGAGGGTATTTTTTGTGACCAATGGGGACCACGGTTCGTGTTTTTGTGACCAATGGGGACTCATTTGAGTGGACTGGAATTCATTGATCACACGAAACCATCAGCTTTGCTGATTGAATCATTGAGCTATGCGGGTAGGTGAGTGATGGTTTTTAGGTGATGCAGGTACGTGTCTCCTCGGAGAAGGTGCTATCCGGCTGTCGACTTCCCTATCCAGGAGTACTCCAGGGGGCGGTGGTATTCCTGCGCAGGTAGATCGTGGGGCGTCCGAGGATATTGGCGAACCATCGGACCAGCAATAGGTAGGCGGGCAGGTAGAGACAAGCTGGGCCTAACGCACAGTGTTGGTGGAATGTAAAATATCGGGACCCTTTTAGGGTCCCCCATCCAAGCCACCGCCTTTGGCGGTGGTAATTGACTCACCGGCTACAGGGGGGCGTCCTTCCTTGCTAGTAAGCGCCTCTTGGCTTGACGAAAAAAGCCCTATGGAGGCAATTAACCAAATCTTCGAGAAACTCGATAAACATCTTGGCCATGAAGTGTTCAGCCATATCCACAGCATTGTGCCTATTCACACCTCAGATCCCTTTGTTCAAAATATCCTTCGTACTTGGGAAGTACCGAAAGACAGACTAGAACTGAGCAATGTGAATGTATCCGGCACACATATAGAAATAGGGACACTTTTAGGCGTTGGATCTGCTCATTCCAGCCATTGAGCTTTTCAAAAGGCCGGCCCTCTGCGCGAGAGGCCGGCCTTTCTGTGCGCGCTCCAGGATGGCGACAATCTGCTCGGCGCGCTGCCTCTCCGATACTCCAAACCCATTGGGCATATCGCGGTGATAGGGACGGTGGCTCATCCCTAAAATATTTGCAGGCAGTTGACAACTCGGGTGTACGGGATGTAGGCTACCTGCCTATCGACAGGTAGGTGGATATGGATTTTCCAATTCTCGATATCTGTGCCGACGAGTTGGGCGAGGTATGGCTGCGGAAACACTTTCACCCGCATGGTTTTCACTGCCCGGAGTGTGGAGCGAGCATGAAGCAAGCGCGTTTTTTCGGGCACACGAACCGTAGTCATGTAACGATGCATCGTTGTCGTCGCTGCCAGACGGTGTATACGGTGTATACCGGCACGGTGTTTGCCCACAAGCACCTGCGCCCGGCACAAGTGGTTCTCTTGTTGCGGGGCGTCTGCAAGGGGGAGTCGACGGCGGCGCTGTCGCGCGAATTGCAGTTGGCGTATGACACGGTCCACCATGTGCGCCAACAACTCCACGCCAATGCCCTTCGCCTACCACCGAACACGCCCCTGCCGGATGCGGTCACGGAAACCGATGAGATGTTTCAGAATGCGGGGGAAAAAAGGCGAAAAGCACCCCGATCCAACCGATCCGCCGCGACGCCGCGCCAACAAGCAGCGCGGGCACGGCACCTATGATAATGATCGACCGCCGATCGTCGGTACGATTGGGCGTAAGAGTGGACAGGTGCGCTTGCGGTAGTGCCCACGAATGGGCCCGCGATGACGACGGGGATGGCATTCGTGAGGTCCACGTCAATACCACCGAGGGCATGTGGACCGGGACACGCAATTTCCTGCGTTCCTTTCGTGGAGTGCATAAGGCGCATCTGCCGGGTTATGTGGCCATGTGTGAACACCGTATTAACCTTCAGTGCATCACCCCGCAGTTTATTGCCGCTCTTGTTCGTTGCAAGTAGTTTAGGGATGAGCCTACACTGCATCTCCGGGGCCGGGACCGGAGCCAAAAGGCGATACGCATCCGTCAAAACGGAAACGCTTTCCGTTTTCAGCCGCTCCCGGTGCTCGAAGACCTTCATATAGTTGCGGGCTGTGCGAGGGGTGAACGGCAGATGCGCCGCTATCCAGGCCGCGAACTGGCCGTGCAGCAGGGCCTCTTTTTGCTCATGGAGAAGTTGCCCGATGCGGATGGCCATCGGTAGGGCTTGCCGGGCCATCCCTACAAGCTCCCCGTGCAGCGAAGCGATTTCCTCAAGTCTTGTCTGTTCGGTCACCTGCAAAGCCGTGCTCATATGGCCTCCAGAAAGGCCGCTGCGGGAATGTTCACCAGCCCGCGCCCCAACTGCCGCGCCGTGTCCACCACTATCTGCGCCAAGCACTCGGCTTCCACCTGGGTGAGCTGGCCCTGCGCAAAGTGGGCCTGGATCTCCATGACTATGGTGTCCAGTTCACCTTCAGATCGGGCATACCGGGCGCGCTCCTCCAGGGTGCCGGCAGGCTGCTGCCGCCGCAAGTGGGCCAGCACTTCGACCTTGTGCGTGGCCAGGCGTTGACGCAGGGCTGGTGTCAGAAGGTGGGCCGGCCCTCTGAACTTCAGCCGGTCGCCGACTGCTTCCAGGGTGATCCCCTGTTCCTGCAACTCCTCCACCAGCGTCATTCACGGTCGATACCCCCATGCTCTGCGTGGGGGGCAGTTGGTATAGCAGTGCGGGTCCGGTATATTAGGCGCTATGCGCATAGCGGCCTATCACAAAGGGGCTCACACGGTTCACCAGAATTGGTATCACATCGTGTGGATTCCCAAGTATCGTCGCAAGGTATTGACCGTTAAGTTAGCCAAGCGGTTGGAAGAGGTATTTTTAGGGATCTGTCAGGTTTATGGGTATCGGATCGACACCTTGGCGATCGAGGTAGATCACTTGCATTTGTATCTTTCGATACCTCCTCGTGTGGCGGTTAGTGAAGCCATTGGCATTTTGAAGAGCCTATCGGCCAAGCAGATATTTGCGGAATTTCCTCACCTTCGCCAAGACTTACGCAAGGGGCAGTTGTGGGGTCGCGGGTATTTCGTCACGACGGTGAATGACGTGCGTACTGCGCCGATGGTTCGCCGGTATCTTCAGGGGCAGGGGGTGGATAAGCCCCGCCCTCGCGTTGAGCAGTTGAGCCTCTTTTGAGCACATACGGTCGGGGTGAGGTTCTAAAACCCCCACGCTTGGTGGGGGTTCTTTTCCTCCAGCAACTCGCCACCGATCCAGATCTCACGGAACTCCTCCCTTTCATCCGCGTCCTCCAGGCCATCGTCGCTGGCAACCGCGACCGCACCCTCGCCGACGCCCCGGACTTGGACTACACCATGGCCGCTGAAATCCTCTTCCTGATCGAAACCCTGGAAAAGCCCCGCTAGCGCCTGCGCTCCGGTCATCTCTGGAAATGGAGGGACCTATGCCAAATTCAACCGCGAAATCCCGTCTTGAACTCTACGAGGTGCTGGAGGTGGCAGTCTCCAGCGAGGTGCCGGGGCCTTGGTGGAGGGGATTCGCCTTGGTGCTGGGTTTCGCCGGTGCAGTGATCGCCATTGCCTACATGGGGGTGAATCGACCCAGTGCCCGCAATTCACGCCAGACCCAGAGCAGCTTCCTGCAATCCATCAGTGGGCAAGGCGGGTTCCTGATCTGCTGCCTGGTGCCCCTGCTGCTTTCGGCGGTCCTGCTCACCACCTATTGGGCGTGGCGCCAGAACCTGGGGTTCCTGCCAGGAGCTAGGCTGGCATGGGGGAGCGCGCCAATCACCTGGCAGGAGGTGGTGCTCTTTGGCCTCTAACAAGGAGCGGAAGCCCAACCCATTCACAGGATTCGATCCTGCAGACAATCTCCAGATGCACCAGTTGTGGCCAAATGACCAGTCGGGAACGCCGAAGGGCAAGCTGCTGCACGTGGTGAACGTCACCCTAAATCTGGTAAGCGGCGACAAACTCGCCTGGCAGCAGAGGAAAGCGGCGACGTTTGCGATCACACTGCTGCACTCGGGGAACGGCCGCCTTGGCTACAGGCGGTCGAAGGACTATGGCAAGTACCAGGGCCGGGCCATCACCCTCGGCACCGCGATGACGATCTCGGGTGCGGCGGTAAGTCCCAATATGGGGTATCACTCTTCACCGGTGGTCGCCTTTATCCTGACCCTATTCAACGCCCCATGGCACGACGAGGCGACAAAGAAGGGAGAGCAAAGGCACTGCGCCATAGGCAGGATCGGTTACTCAGAGGTGGACAAAGACGGGAAGGACGGGGTTCTGGTCTACACCAAACCGGTCATTTGCGGCAGCGAGCCGCGCGACGTGCTCCACTACGCCGAGGCCAGCCCTTCGTTCCCCCACGAATCCACCGGGGACCAGTGGTTCAGCGAGGCGCAGTTTGAGAGCTACCGGGCCCTGGGCCTGCACACTGTAGAGCAGATATTCGGAGAGGAATGGGCGGGAAGGGAACTCGGCGACTTTGTAAGAGCTATGGGCGACTATCTGGACAAGTCTGCCAAAGAGTAGGCCTCGCCGCCCAGGTCGGCGAGGCGGGCCAGGGCTTGGAGTTCGCCCTCCCTGGTCACCACGCCGGTCCTAACGTCAAGATCAAGCCGGCCCGCCGCACCAAGGCTTCGAGCATCAAGCAGAGCCGGGCGGCCCAGGCCATCAAGCAGGCCCGTTTCCTGGCCCTGCTGCCCTACTACAAGAGCAGCTGAGGAGCAGATTCCCGCGCAGGACGTCCACGCCTAGGGTTTCCTGGCAATGCAGGAAACGCAGTCGTGCACGACCTCGAATTGCTGGCCGGGCTCCCGTCGTCTGGCCAGAATCTGGAGGAAACGCCGCTCCAGGTACCGCCGCCGGCGCGGGTCGATGGCATCGTGGAAGGCGGTGCCGGCCCCGGATTTCAGGAGATGCTCCAGCACCTGCCCCGCAGTGTTGTACGCAAAAACTACCTTCCCCTCCCACAGCTGCCCGACCTCCAGGCCTGCGGTTTCCACTACGGTGGCCCAGACCACTACCGGCCGAATATCAGCGGCTCGCCCTGGGAGGCCAATATCCGAGCGGTGATGGACGAGTACTGCTGTCCGGCCGGCTCGGCGGTCATCTTCACCGAGAGCTTGGTCCACGCGGCCAACGACTGGACCAACCCGGACAACCCCCGCTGCGCGGTGTTCAACTGCTACAACTCCATCTGGGCCCAGTGGCACCGCGTCAACCTCAGCCACGAGAAGATCGTGGCCATGCCCCCAAACGGCGCACCCTCTTCCGCGGCACCTGGGCGCTGGGCGGCAATGGAAACCACGCGTACGCGGAGGACAACCGGGCCCTGTGATGGAGGGCCGGCATCAGGAAGACGCCTGATGTTCATCGCGGCCCCTTCTGTCGCTGCCGCTGACCACGACCCGGTCCTTCCCCTGGCTCTTTGCCGAGTACATGGCGGCATCGGCGGCGCGCACTGCCTCAGATGCGTTCTCGGGCGTGCCGCAGTAGATGCCCACGGATACGGTCCCGGTGGTTCTTTCGGCCACGGCCTTGCGCAAGCGCTGGGCGAAGGTGGTGGCCTTGCTTTCGTTTCCACTTTCTAGCAAGACGGCGAACTCGTCGGCGCCCCATCTGAAGATGAAGTCGGATCGCCGCGCAACACTGCGCAGGATACTGGCCAGATCCACGATGAACCGGTCGCCCGCCTCGTGTCCATGCTGGTCGTTGATCGTCTTCAGGCTGTCCGAGTCCATGTAAATAAGGGCTATGGGGCGCCCTGTTCGCTGCGCTACCTCCACCATACGGCTGAATATCTCATCGAATCCTCTGCGGTTGTACAGGCCTGTAAGCGCATCGACCCGCGATTCTACCTCCATCTGGCGCGCCCTGCAGGCGCCTACTCTCGCCAACTCCCGGTACAACTGCTCGGCGATCTGACTGACCTCTGCCGAAGAGGTGGATGAAGAGATCCAGAAAACCCTCGCGCCCGCCGCTCCGCGGTCGTGTGGATACCGCCGAAACTGGTGGCCTCGAACACCAGCTCGCAGTGCTGCAGAAAACGCTCGGCCTGTTCCTGGCTGGCCAGGGAGAAGCAGAGGACCGGGCCGCAGAACTTCATCTGGCGGGAGGCGATTGGGTGCGCAGGGTCTCCGGGCAACCCCGGATAGCGGAGCCCGCGGACCTCGGCGCGCGAAGCGAGGAATCCGGCGATGGCCAGGGCGTTATTGCACTGGCGCTCCAGGCGCAGGTGCAGGGTTGCCAGCGAGCGATGGGCGAGCCAGACCTCCATGGGCCCTGGCACTGACCCCATCTGCCGGCGCCAGGCGTGCAGTTTGTCGGCCCAGGCAGCGTCCCGCACGGCGACGTGGCCCAGGATGAGGTCGCTGTGCCCGGTCGTGGCCTTGGTATCCGAGGAGAAGGAGAAGTCCGCTCCCAAGGCCAGGGCCTGCTGGCCGAGGCAGGTCGGCGTGGTGCTGTCCACCGCGACCAAGGCACCAGCGGCATGCGCAGCCTCTGCGAGCAGGGCGATATCGGCGACCTCCAGGCCGGGATTGCTGGGAGACTCTATCCAGAGCAGTCTGGCGCCCTGCAGATGCGCCTGCTGGGCATTGCCCGCGGTGGGCGCCAGCCGCACCTCCACCCCGAGCCCGGCGAAGTACCCGGAAGCCAGCAGCCGCGCCGAAGAGTACGCATCCGAGGGCATGACCAGGACGTCGCCGGCCTTGAGTGTTGTCCCGAGGGTGGCCGAGATCGCGGCCATGCCGGAGGAGAAGACCACGGTTGCCGCCCCGCCCTCTAGCTCGGTGATCGCGTTCTCGTACCCCGTCCAGGTAGGGTTGCCGTAGCGCCCGTAGGTGTACGCGGCGCTGGCAGGGTCTCCCGAGAGATGATAGGTGCCGGCGAAGGTGGGGCCGGGCAGAAAGGGTTCGCCCTGGGCCGCTGCAGGCAGGCCGGCGCGGGTCACCCGGGTGGCGTCGTTCAATGGGCAGGCCTCGGAAAGAGATGTGGCGCCCAATATAGAGGGGAAGGCCGTCGACGCCAAATCAAAAGAGGGGTGCTTTCCGGGCGAAAACCAAAAGGGGACGCAGACTTGCGCTGCATCCCCGCTCATGGTTCCCAATTTCTGTCATAGAAGATATGGAATTCCCAGGGAAAAGTCAAGGGAAATTTTTATATAAGTCATTTATATTCACATATTTATGTTGATTATCACCCTCTTTTTCCCTATCTTCCTACCATCCTGTTTCCCCCGACAAAGGAGGCAGTATGGCCCAGGAAAACCGCACAACCCAAGGCACGGCCCTCCAGGTGCAGGAGGGCCAGGTGGTGATCGGGTCGTGGACTGAAGATCTGATGCAGGTGGTGGCGCAGAGCGCCCAGTTGCGAGGACTGCTGCGCGCGGGCAGAACCGAGGAAGCCCGGGCTTTTTTGCAGGCCCGCAGGGCCGAGGAGCAGGCCGCACTGGTGGCCTTTGATGTGAACCCCGAGGAGGTGCTGGCCCTCACCGGCATGGATGCACAGGGCAAGCCGGGGTACCAGACGGCGGTGGTGGACCTGCTGCCCACCGAGATCCTGACCAGCCTGATCGCTCCGCGCCTGGAGGAGGAGCGCTTCAACGTGGAGGTGCTGCGCGCCCTGTCGCCGGACGCCTTTGCGCGCACCGTGGAGGAAACACTCGATCCGGTGTACCAGCAGGAGTTGCGCACCCAGGTATCCTGGGAGTGGCTGGAAGCCGTGGCTGAACTGGTCGATCCAGGCAAGGCAGCGGCCTTGTTGCGCCAGGTAGACCCTGAGATGTTGGAGGACGCCATCCTCGATCGGCTGGAAGCACTGGATCTGAATGCGCTCTTCTCGGCCAATGGAGCCACCGTCTATGTCTTCCAGCTCTTCTCCGAGTCAGGCGGGGGATTGGCGCTGCCCCTGATCGACGACCCCGAGGCCGATCCAGAAACGGTCGCAGTGATTCAGGCCCTGTACGAAGCCGCGCCGGACCTGCTGGCTGCGGTGGTGCGCAAAGCCTGGGAACGGGCAGAAGGTGGGGAGGCATGAAGAGCCTGATACTTCCCGATCTGAACCAGATCCCCTTCGAGGCGGACAGTTTCCTGGGCCGCGCCCTGGGCCTGGGGATGCAGTTCGAGCGGCTGCCAGAGCACGCGACCGACGTGGTGATGGCCTACCTGCGCGCCCAATCCCTGGCCTTTGCCCAGCGGTACCGCACCGGGATCGCCCTGGGCCGGGAGCGGCTGGAGCGGGGGCTGAAACAGGCCTTCGTCTGTGTGGAGCTGGGCCTGGAGGAGTGCTCCGGCGGCGACCTGAACCAGGCCGTGGGCCTGCTGGCCGGCGGGGAACTGGAGGCCCTGCGCAAGCGCGGCTGGGAACAGGCCCTGGCGCGCCTGGGGCAGATGCGCGCCCAGTCCCGCACCTGGAGCCATTGCCGGGAGGTGCTTTTCCTGCGGGAGCACCGGGACCAACTCAGACAATGGAGCCAACTCGTGCCCGAAAGCTGGACCACCCGCGACCTGGAGGGACAGGAAGTCTGGCTCGACCCGCGCCGGGAGTACCTGTGCTTCCAGGAGTTGGAGAGTCGGCTGGTTTTGCTGCGCTCCCTGCCCGTAGCCTCAGTGGAGGAGTTGTTGCAGGCGGCTCCAGGAGGCGGGAGTTTTGCGGACGTGCTGCGGCAGTTGGTCCTGGTCCTGGCGCTGGGCCTGGAGCAACTGGCGGCGAAACCGGGCGAGGTAGTCCGCTTTCGGCAGACCTGTTTCACCGCGGGGAAGATGCTCCCCGCGGTGAAAGACCAGGTCCTCGGTCTGTTCGCCGAACACCTCGAAAAAACCATGCCGGCAGGCAGGGGAAACGCGGCCATCACCCAAGCGCTGCGCGCCCAGATCGACGCCCTCGAACAGGCGGCTCCAGAAAAGCTGGAAGGGATGTTCATCGCCATTGCCTGATGTCGGCGCAGCTGCTCAGGGGTTGCGGCCGTAGTACCCCGGCCCCCCCTCGATGGTGGTTCTTCTGCTGATGGTCGGGCTCGAGGAGAAGTGGTCCCACCCCTCCCTGATCAGGAAGACGAGGCTCACGAAGATCACCACCACCACGTAGAGAAAGCCCGCCTCGGCGAACCAGCCGCTCAGCGTGTTTCTCGTTCTAGAATCCATATTGCGCTACCTCCTTTCTGCGCAAGGGGCCAAAAACAAAACCCGCCGTCGAAATCTCTTCGCCGGCGGGTCCACGATGCGCGCACTTGCAGTGCGCTCGCTTATCCTGTTTTCCGGCGTCCTGTTTCATGGACTAGCGTGAGCCAAGCACAGACTACCTGGTCCAGGCAGCCGCGCTGGGCGTCTAGATGCGAATGAGAAATGGACAGAAGCTTTTCCATGGAGCCCGAAAGCTGAAAAAGGGTATCAGAACGTTCTTCAAATACGATGTCGGTACGGCCAAAACAATGTCAAGGGTTTTTTGAAATCTCATACACCGATCCCCCTGCTTCCATAGACAGCGCGCTGGTACCGGTTGACCAGCGCAGTGAAAGCGCTTTGGTCGCCCTCCAATGTTTGTCTCACCAGTTCGGCGTCGTCGCGATAGTCCATACCTCACCCGATCTAGAGACGCGAAGAACAACAAAAGGTAACGCGGTTGGGTTGGCAGAACAGGACTTCAGCCCAGCGAATTCGGGATCTGAGCCAGGCCCAGGAGAGGGATGCCAAAGCGTTGGAAATCTGAATCCCACCCTCAAATAACTGACGGTCAGCAGCGGCCCAAGGAAGCCTGTTCCGGCCTTATTCCCCGGCTCTTGCCTGATGGTTTGCGGCATGCGGCGACGGCGAGGATGTGGCACGTGATTTGCATGCTGTCCACATATCGGCACACCCGACCCCAAGTCCTAACTCTGTGGAGAGCCGCCATGCCAACGCGCTATTGCTTTTCCTATCTCGTGTTGCTTTGCCTGCTCGGCAGCGCTGCCCTGCCTGGCGGAGTCTCTGCAGGCGCTCCTGACCAACGCGCTGTGGAGCGGGGCCACGTCCTGCGCATTCTGGACCTGATCCGGCAGGGAAGCGGCCAGATGCAAATCCCCGCCGCGCCGGTGCGCGCCAAGGCGGTCCAGCTGACCGGCGGTACGGGCTCCATCACCGGCGCGCTGGCGGGGCTCGACCCCGAGGGTTTTGCCTCGGCCTCGGTCACGGCCTGGGCCGCGGACTCGTCGGCCAGCCGCGACGGCATTGGCATGGCCATGGTCGAGCCGGACGGCAGGTACCGCATCGACGGGCTTTCCCCGGGCGCGTACTACGTGTCGGCCTCGGCAAAGGGCTACCTGCCCCAGTACTTCAAGGGCGCCAGGGACCTGTCCGATGCTGTCCCGGTGAAGGTCGCCGAAGGAGAGGCGACCGAGGGCATCGACTTTGTCATGGAGCCCCTCTCGGCCGGCACCGGCAGCATTGCCGGCACGGTCCGCTTCGAAGCGGACGGCCATCCTATCTACGGGGCCAACGTCCACGTATTCTCGCCCGACAACCCCTTTATCTACAGCATGACCCAGACCGGCGAAGACGGCACCTACCTCGTCTCCGGCCTTCCCAGCGGCAGGTACGTAGTCGAGGTCTGGGCCAGCGGCGCCATGCCCGAGTTCTTCGACAATGCCTCTTCCCCGGACCAGGCGACCCGGGTCGAGGTGGCGGAGGCAACCCAGGCCGATCATATCGATTTCAGCCTGGCCACGGGGGGCTCGATCACCGGGTACGTGCGCAACGCGGAAGGTGTGCCCATCGCCGGCGCCTACGTCCAGGCCTACGTGTACGAGATCATGCCAGTGCCGATGCCAATGCCCATGGATTCGACTGGCCAGAAGAAGGGCGGCGAGGTGGTTCCGGCGGAGCCCGCCCCGGATGGGGTGGCGACCGAGCCGATGCCCGTGGACCCCATCGGCATGCCGCGCGGCGGGTTCATCGCGCCCTCGGGTGGTTGGGCGATCTCGGATGAGACGGGCTTTTATCGCATCGGTGGCTTGGGCACTGGCAGCTACTATGTGCAGGCGCAGGCTTCGAGCCGCTGGTACTACACCAACCAGTGGTACGACGGGGCCGACGATTTTGCGCAGGCCACGCCCGTGGCAGTGACCTTCGACGTCGAGACTCCGGGCATCGACCTGACGTTGAGCATACCAGTGTTGCAGAGCGCCGTCTCCGGCCGGGTGACCGACCGCCAGGGGCAGCCGGTCGCCGAGGCTTTTGTCGCGGTGCAGGACGCGGCGCAGTGGGGGATCAGCACCGAGGAACCAGGGTCGAGCACCACGGGGATCGGGTTCGGGCGGCCCAGCATCTGGGCCTATGCCGTCACGGACAAGGAAGGCAATTACGCGGTCGAGGAGTTGCCCGCCGGCACGTACCTGGTTTCGGCGGCAACCCAGAGCGGCTGGGAATACGTGCAGCGCTGGTACCAGGATGCTATCTCACCCGCCGACGCGACGCCGATCCCCCTGGGCGCTGATGAGCGGTTGGCGAATATCGACCTGACCCTGCCCGTCCAGATCGGCACGGCCAGTCTGGCGGGGGTGGTGCGCGACAGCCACGGACAGGCGCTCCCCTGGGCTTTCATCGAGGTGAGGCCCGCGGCCGCGGTCATCGATCCGTCCCAGCCTGCCACCCTGTGGGCCTACGCCCAGACCGACAGCCAGGGCGCGTACCGGGTGGAGCGGCTGCCGGCCGGGGTCTACGCCGTCCACGCCTCCTACGGCACCGGCGAACTGTACGGACAGGGCTGGTACGAGGGGGCCAGCGCTCCTGAGTCCCTGACCCCGGTGGCGCTGGCCGAGGGGGAAGTGCGCGAAGGCATCGACTTCAACCTGGTGGTGCGCCCCCTGTACGGCAAGGTCGAGGGGACGATCACCGACGCTGCCAGCGGTGCGCCCCAGGCGCGCGCCTACGTCGAACTGGCGCCGGTGGCGCGGGACTACGTCGCGGACGCCCCTTTCCGCCAGTTCGCCGTGTACGCGATTACGGACGAGGCCGGCCACTTCGAGCTGACCTATATCCCCGAGGGCCAGTACTCGCTGGCGGTGTACGCCAGCGGCGCCGCTGCCGAGCACGTCGATATGGCCAACGCCAGCTCGGCGGCGCCGATCGAGGTGGTCGGCGGCGAGGTGGTCACCCTCAACATGGCCCTCTCCCAGTTGCACCAAGGGGAGGGCCTCATCACTGGCGCGGTGAAGGTCGACTACGGCGGGCCCGTGCCCCTGTCCTCCCGGGCCCCGGCCCCGGCGTGGGATTCGGCCGTGCCGCCGGCCACCGAGGTCACCGGCGCCGACTTCTCCAATGCCGCTCCCCCCGAGGTGGCCGTGGTGCTGGCCTATCCGCTCGCCGATGGCCAGCCCAACCCTGATGTGCGCTACACGGCGGTCACCGCGCCGGATGGCACCTACACCCTGCGCGGCCTGGCGCCGGGCGACTACGTGGTGATGAGTTTTGCGCCCGGCTGCATCGGCGTGTATTACGACGCCACCTATGCCCCCGAGTTGTCCACCCCGGTCCACGTCGACGGCCAGCAGCCAGCCGCCGGGATCGATTTCGTGCTGGCCCCGGCGTATTTCTGGAGGCTGGCCGCAGCCGATGCGGGAGTCCCCAGCGCCAGCCCGGCCGGAGGCAAAGGTGCCGAATCCACTGGTCCTAGTAGTTCCAGCCCAGCGTCGGTATACGGCAAGGTGAACGCCGCCGACGGCAACGCGGTCCAGGGAGCCACGGTGTACCTGCTCGACGCGGCGGCCAAGCCAGTGGCCTTTGGGCAGACGGGGATCGACGGCAGCTTCGAGTTGTCTGGAGTGGCCCCTGGAGAGTACCGGGTGTACGCCAGCAAGCTAGGTTTGGGGGGAGCCTACAACGGCAATGTGTCGAGCTTTGCCCAGGCCGAGGCCCTGGTGCTGAACGGGGGGGCCTCAGAGATCAACCTGATCCTCTCTCCGGGGTCGATCACCGCCGTGGAAGAGGAAGAAGAGGTGCTGCCGCGAGCGCTGGCGCTCCTGGGCAACTACCCCAACCCCTTCAACCCGAACACCCAGCTCGGTTTTGCCGTGCCATCGGGGGGCCGCGCCACGGTGCGGGTGTACAACACCTTGGGCCAGCAGGTGGCGGTCCTTTTCGACGGGATGGCCGAAGCCAGCCGCCAGTACAATCTATCCTTCCAGGCCGGTGCCCTCTCGGCCGGCACCTACATCTACACCCTGGAGTTCGGGGGTCAGGTGCGCTCGCGCAAGATGGCACTGGTCAAGTGAGCTGACCTTGAGCTGTCTGCCACCCGGGAGGCGCATGGGGGTAAGGATGGAGGGCCGTTGCGCTGAAACTCAGCCGGCCTGCAGCTTCAGTGGCATCTGTATGATCCTGCAGTGCGACTGCGTCGAAGCAGCGAACTGGATGGCCTGGAGCGGATCAGGGAGACGGCCCGAGGCGCGGTGTGCCGCCGCGTACCCCCGGGAGTGACCGATCCACCTGCGCCCAACGGGCACTCGTTGCGTCCAGCAGATCAGGCACCTTTTACCGTCAAATCGTCTATCGCGGTATGCTACTCGTACTGTCGAAGGCCGGCGCGCAAAGGTTCGGTCAGGGTGCCGCTTTTTTTTCGCAGTATTCGAGAATCCCCAGAATGACGGACGCCAGGTATCTGCGCACCCCGCCATTCATCTCTTTGGCCAGCGCCCGAGCAGCGGCCTCCAAAGGCACGTCCGCAGCCCAACCCCGAAGCATGGACGCCACACCCCGACGCACCTCCTTCGCCGGGTCTGCCATTAGGGGGACGATGAGCGGCAGGAACTCCTGCCGTTTCCGCTCTTCCCCCACCCTCAACGACAAGAGCGCAGCGGGGACGGAGCCCCGCACCCGCTGATTCGTATCGGTGAGCAGTTGCTTGAGCAGGTCCACGGCCGGCTCGGGCGCTACGCCGGATTCCTTGATCATCCACAGCGCCGTGGTGCGCGTCTGCCAATCAGGCGCCCTCAGGGCCTGGACCAGCCCTTCCACGCCCTTGATGCCGATGGTTCTGAGTTCTGAGACAATGCCGGGCACTTCAGCCACAGAGGGCTCCTGCGAGAGACCTTTTCGGTTGAGCAGTTCAAACACCCGCTTGGAGAAATCCTCCTTTGGTGCTTCGGCCTTCAAAGTGGTATCAACCATTTCGAGCATTTCCTCCCTCAATCTCGCACGTGCGTCATACAGACGCCGTTTGATGCTGCCGGTGGGCACTCCCTGCAACGCCGCGATTTCCTGAATCGAGTGGCCGCTGATATAGAATAGGGTCACGGTTTCCCGCTGCTTCGGGGGAAGGCGGGAGATCGCGGCCATCACCTGATCCCGTACTTCCCTGCGCTCCAGCTTCTCCTCCGGCGATGGCCCGTGGCTCGCCAATTCCTCCGGGTCCAGCCCCAGATCCTCCTTGTTGCGGCGCAACAGGTCAATACAGCGATTGACCGTCGCGGAGCGAAGCCAAGCACCCAACCGGGCAGGATCTCTGAGCCGGCCAAGGCGTTGAAATGCCTCGACGAAGACCTGCTGGGCAACATCCTCAGCCTCGTGGAAATTCCCCAGGCGAGACAAGGCGACGGCGAATACGGTCCCCTGGTACTGTTCCACAATAGGCCCGAAGGCTTCCGGTCCACCGGCCAGGGCCTTGGCAACCAATTCTCGGTCTTCCTGCACGTTGCGTCACCTGGTTCAGTGTTCCAGATAGATTGACGAAAAGAAAGGGCGAAAGGTTCGGTCCAGAACTGAACGCCCAAAGAGGAGCGTCACCCTGGGGATGCGCGAGGTGGGGAAGGTGGAGAAGGGTCAGGGCTGAAGCCGTTATCGGCACCCGTAGCGCGCCTGCAGTTCTTTGGCGACCTTGTCCTCGGGCAGCAGCTTGCTGCCTGCGAGCTGGACCCCGACCACTTCTGGCGGTGGTGGGTCAGGGTGAGTAGGTTCGGGACGTACAAAACGCCTATTTTATGCGTGTGTCAAGCAGGATCTCACAAATCGTACACAGAGACGACAGCCATGGCGGATACGCACCGCAACCAAATGGTCATCACTGGTTTGGAGACCTTCCTGGATCTGCGGGAACAGGGGTACAGCGACGTGATCGGCGGCGTCCTGTTCGAGGAAGACGACGGGGCGATAAGTTTCCGCTTTGGCCACAGCCTGATCGCCGATTACGTCGAGGACGACTGGGTGGGCACCCACGACCACGTGGTGTGCACCCGGGACGGGGGCAAGACCTGGAGTACCCCCGAACTGGTGACCCTGCCCCGGGTAAAGAATCTGAGGAGAGAGAGCTTCGGCTTTGGCCCTTTCTTCTGGACCCGAGCCGGCACCGTGTTGTACACGGGCATTCACCAGGTGCTCGAAGGCGATGGCGGGACGCGCCATCGCGACATGTCCATGCGCGATTACACGCTCTTGTACGCGCGCCGGGAAAAAGGCGCGTCCAGCATCGACATCGCCGAGTGGCCTTCGGGGACCTTCATGGGGGAGCAGTTCCTCGAAGGCGGCCTGCAACTGCCCTCGGGCCGGCTGCTCTTCACCATGTGGGGCCTCGACAAGAGGGGCGAGAACTGGCGCTGCGGGGTGTTGCTCAGCGACGACGAGGGCAGGACCTGGCGGTTTGTCACCGTCGCGTACGAGCCGGACCTGGCCATCCGGGACAACCCCGCGCAGCCGGCCGGCTTTAACGAGCAGACGCTATTTCATACCTGCGAGGGCCGGATCATCTCCATCATCCGCGGCCGCGAAGGCCTTGGGCGCGGCGTGCCGGGCGGCGGCAGGGCCGACACCTGGTTTTTCCGCTCGGAGTCCGGGGACGAAGGCGAAACCTGGACGGCCCCTGAGCCGACCGATCTTCCCGGCACCGGGGCCACCATCGGCATGGGGCTGGTGCTGCCCGATGGATCGTTCCTAATTGGCTGCCGGCTCCCCTATTCGCGGACCTATTACTACTTGCCGGAGAAGGAACTTTTCGGCCTGAACCTGGCCCGCAGCTTCGATCAGGGCCACACCTGGAAGCCGGAACACCTGGTCCAGCGCGACCACGAGGGCCATGCCTTCAATACCCACCACTGCGCGATGAATGGGCGCTTTGTCCAGACGGGGGCGCAGGAGTTTGAGTACATCTTTGGTTTCTTCGGCCACGGGTACGAACCCAAGCTGCAGCGCATGCTGCGGCTGAAGCTGCGGGTCGACTGAGTCGCTGAGGTGCGGCTCACCATAGAATTAGCGCTGCCACTGCTTCCTGCCAGCGGTGGGCCGAGTCGAAGTGCAGGGACGCTTCCAGCCACGGGCGGCGGCGGTAGATGGGATGCCGCACACCAGGGGGGGACATCTCGATGACCACGTTGCCCAGCCAGTCGGCGGTGTAGTCCTTGCCGGCGATATGATAGGTGCGCCGGCTCTGCGGCAGCGGATAACCGAGGACGGCCCTCTGCCCGGTGTTCAGGGCGGAGAAGAGGTCGTTGGGGTGGGGTATCCTTCACCCCAATGGCCTGAGGGGGCCGAAAACGCACCGTTCTATCGTATCACAAATAGCGCCACAGGACAAGCCCGGTAGAGAAATAGTCCAAGTGGCCGAGCCAACCAGGCCCGGAAGGTTGGTGTTTGCCTGCGGATATCCTATACTTTGCCGGTGCAGTCTATAAACTAAGGATCTAGAGGCTCTATGTTGGAAATGGTTGTTCTCATCATTGTCGTGGCGCTCATCTTCGACTTCGTCAACGGTTTTCACGACGCGGCCAATTCAGTGGCCACCATCGTCTCGACCCGGGTGCTCTCGCCCAAGTACGCCGTGATCTGGGCGGCCTTCTTCAATTTCGCCGCGGCCTTCGGGTTTGGCGTGAGCGTGGCCAAGACGGTTGGCAAGGGGGTGGTGCAGCCGGCGGCGGTCGACGAGCAGGTGATTCTCTGCGGCCTGCTGGGGGCCATCGCCTGGAACCTGATCACCTGGTACCTGGGCCTGCCTTCGAGTTCATCCCACGCCCTGATCGGCGGCCTGTCCGGGGCGGCGGTGATGAAGGGAGGGTTCTCGGCGCTCATCCCGGAGGGGCTGGAGAAGATCGCCCTGTTCATCGTGCTCTCCCCCCTGATCGGGTGGCTCCTGGGGTTGCTGCTGATGCTCGGGGCATTGTGGACCTTCCGCAACTCCAGTCCGCACAAAGTAGGGGTATACTTCCGCAAACTGCAGTTGCTCTCGGCGGCCATCTACAGTTTTGGCCACGGCACCAACGACGCGCAGAAAACCATGGGCATCATCGCCCTGGTGCTCTTCACCTCCGGGCACCTGGGGCCGGAATTCTACATCCCCACCTGGGTGATCTTCGCCGCGTACGCGGCCATTGCCCTGGGCACCCTCTCGGGGGGGTGGCGCATCGTCAAAACCATGGGCATGAAGATCACCAAGTTGCAACCCATCGGCGGGTTCTGCGCCGAGACCGCGGCGGCGGTTTCCCTCATCGGGGCTTCGATGGCCGGTATTCCGGTCAGCACCACCCACACCATCACCGGGGGGATCATCGGGGTGGGGACCACGCAGCGCTTCTCGGCGGTGCGCTGGGGGGTGGCCAGGGAGGTGATCATCGCCTGGGTGCTCACCATCCCCTGTTCGGCGGGCATCGCGGCCCTGTGTTACCTGGTCATCCGGGAGATCTATTAAGAAACCTCGGTTTCCTCCTCTGAGGTTGGCCCCGGCCGATGGAAAACTACTGAAGAGTAACCGGCCGCTCATTCCGGGCGGCGCGCGAGGTCAGCGATGGTGCAACAAAGTGTGATTGGCCAGCCCAAGGAAGCCCTGGACACCCCGGCCCTGCTGGTGGACCTGGATATTCTGGAAGGCAATATCGCCCGCATGGCCCGCACCATTGTCCGCGAGGCGGGTGTCCACTGGCGGCCCCATATCAAAGGCATCAAGACCCCGGCTCTGGCCCATCTGCTGCTGGAGGCCGGTGCCCTGGGGCTCACCTGTGCCAAACTCGGCGAGGCCGAGGTCATGGCCACCGCCGGCATCCGCGACCTGCTCATCGCCAACCAGCTCGTGGGCGCGCAGAAGATCGCCCGCCTGGTCAATCTGCGCCGCCACGCCGACGTGGCCGTGGCGGTGGACAGCATGGAAAACGCCGAGGCCCTGGACCGGGCCGCCTGCGCCAAGGGGGTGGAACTGCGGGTGGTGATCGAGGTGGACGTGGGGATGCAGCGGGCCGGGGTGGCCCCCGGCGAGGCCACGGTGTCGCTGGCGCACCAGATCGCCGCCTGCCCGGGCCTGCGTTTCGCCGGGCTGATGACCTGGGAGTCGCCGGCCCTGCGCGTCAAGGACCACGGGGAAAGGCAACAGCTCATCGCCAGCCTGCTGGGGCAGCTCACCGCCACGGCCCAGCAGTGCCGCGGCGCGGGTCTGCCGGTGGAGATCGTCAGTTGCGGGGGCACCGGGACCTATTGGCTGAGCGCTTTCCACCCGGGTATCACCGAGATCCAGGCCGGGGGCGGGGTCTTCAACGACGTGGTCTATCGCCAGACGCTGGGCCTCGACCACCCCTATGCCCTCACCATCCTCTCCACCACCACCAGCCGGCCCACCCCGACCCGGATCATCTGCGATGCGGGCAAGAAGACCATGAGCGGGGATTCGGCCCTGCCCGAGCCCCTGGGCCTGCCCCCGGTGCAGTCTCTGACCTTGTCAGCCGAACACGGCAAACTGGAGCTGGCCGCCCCCAGTTCCGCGCCGCGCCTGGGGGACAAGATCGAGTTCGTCCCCGGCTGTGTGGACACCACGGTGGTGCTGCACGACGAACTCTACGGGATCAGGAAAGGGATAGTCGAGACAATCTGGCCCCTGCTGGCCCGGGGCCGGCTGCAATAGCAGCGCCGCTCAGGCGCCAGCTACCTCCATGGCCACCCTGGCCCACTGGAAGAGCCGCTCCGGCTCGTAGCGCACGGTGCTGATATCCTTGAGGATGATCTCCAGCGGGCAGCCGTGTTGCGCGCAGGCCCTGCGGGTGGCCAAGAGATCGGCGCGCACCTGTTCTGGGTCGAAGGGATCCACGGCCAGCAGGGCCGGGCTGGGTTTGCGGGAATAGACGAAGTCGCGGCCGACCTCGGTGGCCCCGCGTTCCTGGTCCACCCAGGGGCTCATCGAGACCTTGCGCACCTTGGGGATCAGGTGTACCTCGCGCATCTTCCCGTCCAGGGGGTCGCAGCAGCCGTAATACACCAACCCGAAGCGCCCGCAGATGCGGCTGGCGTAATCCACCTCGAACTCTTCGAACATCTGCGGCGAAACCGTGGAGAACATCTGCGCCAGACCGAACATCCATAGATCCTTGGTGCGGGGCCGCTCCGGGTTGTACCCCGGGGCTGGCAACTCGTCGGTGTACGCGCCGGTGCAGTGGACCAGGCTCTGGGACCCGCACAGCAGCCCCTGCTCCTCCAGTTGGTCCAGCATGCTCAGATACCCCTCGGTGATGCGGTCGACTAGCTGGTGCATGTACTCGGGCCGGTCGATCAGGGCGTAGAGGGCGTTCTCCACCCCCATCCAGGTGCTGATGGGGTCCCACAGGGACAGATAGGGATCGGCCCCCCAGGGTTTGACCTCCAGCAGATTGTCGAACAACTCGTGGGCCACTTCCAGCCGGCGCGCAGTTTCGGCAGGGTCGTGACAGATCTTCGGCATCTGAATCCTCTGTAAGTCTTCCTCGGTCTGGAACTGGTTGAGGTACTTGTGCCCCACCACCGAGTTGGTCGGATCAGTCACCGCGACGTCTTCCTGGACGCGGATGCCGAACCCAGTGTTGTGAATGGCCTTGGGCACCCGCACAAAGGGCTCGACCACCATGTCCACGGGGAAATGCTGCCACTGGTACAGGGTGCGGCGGAGGTAGTCCTCGTACCCGCGGCACTCGGGATCGGCGCAGCGGAGGGTCAGTTCGTCGTTGATGTTCATCTCGTTCCAGCAGACCTGGTCGATCATCACCATGGGCCGGGCCGGTTGCAATGCGTTGAGCTGGCGCCACATCTTCCGCTTCTGTTCCTGCACCGGCAGTGCGGCGACGTCGGCGACCTGGGCGGCCAGCTCCCGGATAATCGTCTTGTCCTGTGCACTTACCATGATCAAACCCTCCAGCGCCGCCGGCAGGGTCTCTCGCCCTGACCGGCCGCTAGGGTACTAGTATTCTCAAAGTGAGGGCGGGGATCAAATTTGCTTCGTGGAGGTGCCGCTCACAGGTCGCGGGCGAAGAACAGGCCCACCTCGCCCCGGCCCGGCCCCCGGGGATCGTACAGGGACTCGTCCAGGCCGCAGAGCCGGAAGCCGGCGCGCAGGTAGAACCGGACCGCCGGGTAGTTGGTGTTCTGGGTTTCGAGCCAGAGGCAGCGGGCCTCAGTCTTGCGGGCATAGGCCACCGCGCCCTCGATCAGCCCCCGGCCTATGCCCTTTTTCCGGTGCTGGGAGGCCACGTACAGATGCCACACGACCATCCGGCGATTCCACGACTCGTACTTCACCCCAGTGTATCCGACCAGCTCTGATCCCAGTTCGGCGACCAGGAGCTGGTCCAGGTCTTTCAGTTCGGCCCCCAGGTCGTCGAAGATGTAGGTCTTGCGGAAAGGCGGGTTGACCGGTTCCTCCTCCAGGGCAAAGGAGAAGGCGGTGCGCTGCACCCGGTAGGTGCGGTCGGTGACAAAGCTGGTGTCGAAGGCGGCCAGCGGGGCCAGGTCTTCGCCTGGTTCAAAAGGCCTGATGGTCAGCAACAAGAACTCCTCTCGCCGAGGCTTCAGCCCACCTTGAGGAAGACCTTGCCGGCTTCGAGTTTCACCGGGTGGGTCTGGAGATCGACACAGGCCGGCGCGCCCTGGGCCTGGCCGGTGGTAAAATCGAAACGCCCGTTGTGTTTGGGGCACTCGATGATATGGCCCATGACAAAGCCGCCGGCCAGGTGCACCCGGCGGTGGGTGCACAGGCCGTCGGTGGCAAAGTACTGGTCGTCGGCGGTGCGGTACAGGGCGAAGGTGCGCTCGCCGCAGTCGAAGCGGATCACGTCCTCCCGGTCGATATCGCCGGCGGCGCAGACCTCGATCCAGTTCTCACTCATGCCAGAAAGGGCCGGGCCGTGGGCGGCAGTTGGCGCTGGACGAAATAAGGGGGGTTCTTTACCTGTCTGAACAGGGTGGGGATGATCTCGCGGTACGCCTCCCACAAACCGCTGTAGGGTTTGGGCATATCGGCCTTGAGTTCCTGGTGCAACTTGCCCAAAGCGTGGTAGGGCACCATCGGGAACATGTGGTGCTCGACGTGGTAGTTCATCTCCCAGTAGAGAAAACGGAAGATGGGGTTCATGTACACGGTGCGGCAGTTGAGGCGGTGGTCGAGCACGTCCTCGGCCAGGCCGGCGTGCTGGGTCAGGCCAAAGACCACCATCAGCCAGGAACCGTAAAGGGAGGGCAGGCCGATGTACATCAGCGGCAGGATGCTCTGGGTGGCGATGGCGGTACCGGCCACTGAGGCGTAGATGAGGATGTAGATCCGCGCGTTGCGGAAGACCTTGGAGTGTTCGCTTGCGGGGATGTAGGTGGCCTCGGCCGGGGTGAGATGGCCGAAGGAGTGCTTGAGCATCCTGAGGAACTCCTTGGGCGCGCTCTTGAGCACGAAAAAGGCCATCAGGACGCCGAGCAGGTCCGGGGGCCGGGGCACGGCGATCTCGGGGTCGCGGCCCACGATGATGGTATCGGTGTGGTGGCGGGTGTGGCTCCAGCGCCAGGACACGGACTCGCGGAAGACCATGAAGGAGGCGATCTCGTAGAGCGCGTCGTTCAGCCACACGGTCTTGAAGGCGGTGCGGTGCAGGCTCTCGTGCCAGCGCGAGTCCGAGGAGGAGGCATAGATCACCCCGTAGACCAGGAAACAGGGCAGGGCCCACCAGGTGGCCCAGTTTAGGTGCCCGAGGACGCCGGAGGTGATCAGCACCGCGAACCAGATCAGGGTGTCGCGGGCGGCCGGGCCGTTGCGCCGCTGCATGAGTTCGCGCATGCGCTGGCGCGGGATATCGCTGGCATACCACTGGGCGTCGGCCAGGCCGCGCTCCTCGGCGAGTTTGGTGTCGCGCCCGGTGAGGCTGTAGTCGCGCTTGGGGACAGCGGCAACCGACATGGCATCCTCCTCCATGGCGAAGGGGGTTGAGGGGGACAGTAATTCTCGTAGAGTACTTAAAAAGAGCCTCCAGCACCAGGCGATTCCAGCCTACTCCTCACACCCCACCCCTACCTCCAACAAGCAGCGCAGTCCGCTCATCCCTGGAGCCAGTGCTCGACCGGCTGGTCCAAGAACTCGGCCACGGGAATGCCGTCGTTGCCCACCAGCAGGGTGCGGCTGGGTTTGAAAGCTTCGGCGAAGACGCCGAGACCGGGCAGCGCGTCGGGGGAACGGCCGCTCTTGACCTCGATGGCGACCAGTCGGCGTCCAGCGCGCACGGCGAAATCCACCTCGCGGTTGCGTTCGCGCCAGTAGAACACCTCACAGACTCCGCGTGCGGCCGCGTTCACCAGATGCGCGCCCACAGAAGACTCGGTGAGCCGCCCCCAGAACTCCCGGTCGGCGCGTGCCTCCGCGAAGGACCGACCCGAAAGCGCCGTCATGAGCGCGGTGTTCATCACCTGCAGTTTGGGGCTGGAACCGCGCTGGCGCAGGGCCTGGCCGGCGTATTTGGGCAATCCCGCGACCATCCCGGCGCCGGCCAGCAGTTCGAGGTAATGCGCCAGTGTAGTGGTGTTGCCGGCATCGTGGAGCTGCCCGAGCATCTTCGTATAGGAGAGCACCTGCCCGGAGTAGCGGCAGCCCAGCTCGAAGAGCCGGCGGAGCAGCGCCGGCTTGTCCACGCGCGTTATCAGCAGCACATCGCGCGCGATGGTGGGTTCGATCAGCGCGTCGAGCACGTACCGTCGCCAGCGCTGCGGATCGGCTACCAACGGCGCCGCGCCCGGGTAGCCGCCGAAATACAGATACTGTTCCAGGTTGAAACCGAAGGCGGCCTGCATCTCGACCAGCGACCAGTGGGGGAGGTGCAGCACCTCGAAACGTCCGGCGAGGCTCTCGCTGAGGCCCTGCTGGACGAGGAGCGGAGCCGACCCGAGCAGTACGACTTTGAGCGGTTTTCGCGCCCGGGTGTCTCCATCCCACAGGTGCTTGACGGTCTCGGACCAGCCGGGAATCTTCTGCACTTCGTCCAGCGCCAGCACCGCGCCCAGCCTGCTGTCCCCGGCTGCCGCAAGACGCCCACGCTCCCATTGCGCGGCCAGCCAGGCGGCATCGCGCAGGGCAGGCTCATCGGCGGAAGCGAAGACATTGGGCAGACCACTGCCCGTGAGCACCTGTTCGACGAGGGTAGTTTTGCCGACCTGACGCGCACCGGCCACGATCTGGAGGAAGCGCCGTGGCTCGGCCAGCCGCCTGGTCAGGGTGGCGGCGTATGCGCGTTGAAAGGGGGGAGAGGGTAAGGCAGTCATAATGATGAGTAAATTTACTCAATATAATGACTATACTGCAAGTCACCCCGGATTTCCCGGGCTTGAACCCCTGCCGCTGGCGGCGCTGCTGACGCTCCAAGCACCTCTTCACTGCCGCCACTGCTGGTACAGGTCGGCGATCACCTCGTCGATAGGGGCGCGGTGGGTCTCCACATCGAGGATGGGAGCGTGGGTGGTGCGGGCCTGTTCGAGCAGGGCGACGATCTCGGTGCGCCCCGCGTCGAAGCGGTACTCGTGCCAGCCCCCCTCGCTGCCCAGGAGCTCGGCTCCCTGCAGTTGGGGCGCCTCGTCGCCCCTGGTCTGCAGGCGCAGTCGGCGGCGGTCGGCAAAGCGCCGGCGCAGCTGGTCGAAGTCCCCGTCGAAGGCCAGGCGCCCCCGGTCGATGAGCGCGATGCGGCCGGCCAGTTGTTCCAGCTCGTCCATGTCGTGGCTGGTGAGCATCACCGTGACCTGGCGCGTGCGATTGAGTTCGAGGATGAACTCCAGGATATGGCGCTTGGCCAACACGTCCACGCCGATGGTGGGCTCGTCCAGAAAGAGGATCTCCGGCTCGTGCAGGAGGGCCAGGCCCAGGTCGGCCCGCATGCGCTGGCCCAGGCTCAGTTCCCGGGTGAGGCTGTGGAAGAACTCGCCCAGGCCCAACAATTCGCGCACCAGACCCAGCATGTGTTCGTAGCGGGGGCGGGGGATCTCCCAGACCACCCGCTTCCACTCGAAACTGGCGGCCACCGGTTGATCCCACCACAACTCGGTGCGCTGGCCAAAGACCACGCCGATGCGGCCCACGTACCGCACCCGGTCAACGATGGGGTCCAGGCCGAGCACGCGCACCTGGCCGGCATCCGGGGCGAGGATGCCGGAGAGGATCTTGACCGTGGTGCTCTTGCCGGCCCCGTTGGGCCCGGCGTACGCGACGATCTCGCCGCGCCGCACTATTAGATCTACCTGGCGCAGGGCCTCGACCAGCCGCACCTGGGGGCGGAAGAGGTTGGTAAAGACCTGGCTCAGCTTTTCGGAGCGCTGCCGCTGGCGGAAGGTTTTGCACAAGCCGCGGGCATCAACTGCGATGCCCGAAGCTGAGGTACCGGGAGGAACCAGTGCGTTCATAGTGCTTTTTTCCTTTGGCGAAGGCCCAGCCGGCGAGCAGGGCGAAAAGGAGGGCGGCCAGCGGAGTGGCAGCCCCATCCCAGGGGGAAGGGGCGAGACCCAGCAGGAAGCGACAGGGGTACCAGGCGACAAAGCCGACCGGCAGGAGCGAGAGCAGGCCGCCCAGCAGCAGCGGCCCGCTGCCGTCCAGCGGAAAGGGCTTGAGCTGGTACACCAGCCGCAGCGCCGAAGAGCTGATCTCCTCGGCGGCGCGCGGGGCCCAGAAGGCCAGGCTGCCCCACAGAAAGGAGAAGGCCGTGGCGACCGTGGCCGAGGAGAGCACCTGCAGGGCAAAGAGTGCCAACCAGTTCGCCCCGGGGTCCAACTCCAGCGCGTGCCCAGCCCACCACAAGAGCCCGGCGGCAGGTAATAAGATGGCGCTGCCCGAGATGGGCATGAAGCCCTCGGTCAGCAGGCTCAGCCACAGGGGCTGGGGCTGGATCAGGGTGTGGTCGAACTGGCCGCGGCCCAGGCGGCGGCTGATGTACAGGACATTGAAGCCGAAGAGGGTGTTGATCAGGCCACCCACCAGCATGCCGTAGCCCAGCAGGAACACCACCTGCGGCTGCGACCAATCCCCCAGGCCGGCGAAGCGCTCTGCCAGCAGGAAGGTGCCGGAGACCGCGGCCAGGTTGAGCGCGGTGTCGCTGAAGAAACAGTGCAGGAAAAAGCGCAAATCGCGGGTCATCCACATGAAATCCAGATAGGTATAGAGCCGCCACAGGCGCAGCAGCTTTTTGATGCGCTCAGCCACCATGGCAGACCAGCCTTTCCCGGTTGAGGCGCCAGAACCACAGGGCCAGCAGCCAGGAGATCACCGCCCAGAAAGCCTGGAGTATGAGCAGCGGCCCCGGCTCGCCGCTACCCACATAGATGCGCAGGGGCGCCGAGGCCGTGGCGGCAAAGGGCAGCCAGCCGATGAACCGGCCCAGGTCCCAGGGGAGCAATTCCAGGGGGATCAGCGCCCCGGAGAGCAGGACCACCATCGCGTCGCGCAGCCGGTACGCGTTGTACACGTTGTGCTCCAGGTAGACCACCAGGGCGCCGAAGAAGAGTTCGAGCGCCAGGCCCACGGCAATGGCCAACCCCAAGCTGAGGGGGAAGAGCAGGGCCGCGCGGCCCCCGGCCGGCATCGGCTCTACTCCCAGCAGGGGCGCGGCCAGGGCCAGGGGCAGGGAGAAGAAGGCGAAACCGAAAAGCCACTCCCCGCCCATGCGGGCGGCGAACTGCCCAAAGACCGACATGGGCCGCAGGAAGTAGGCGCCCACACTGCCCTCCCACAGGGATTGCTGCAGTTCGGTGCGGCAGGTCAACTGATCCCGGAAGATCTCGGCGACCAGGGTGTAGGTGAGCAACTGCCCCAGGCTCAGTTCGACCCCGGTGGGCCGGCCCTGCAGCAACACCTGCCACAGCCCCAGGAGCACGCCCACGCGCAGCAGGCGCAGCAGGTAGTTCAGCAGAAAAAGCGGGTTGTCCCCCATTTGGCCGGTGGCGCTGAGCAGGGCGGTTTTCCAGTACTTGGGCAGGGCTTTCACGACAGGGCCTCCTCCCAGGCCGCGTACTGGGCGGCGATTTCCGCGCGCAGTTGGCGCAGTTGCCGGGTGCAGGCGTTTCCGCGCTGGTGGTCGCCGCTTCCATAGGCTTGGGCCAGTTCTTTTTCGAGCGCCTGCTGTTCTGCTTCGAGGGCTTCGATGCGCGCGGCGAGCGCCTCCTGGGCCGGGTTGGGTGGTCTGGGGGCCTTGGACTTGGCGGGCCGGGGTGGCCGCGGCCTGAGGGCCGGCGCCTTTTCCACAGGAGGAGGCGCGGCCAGGGCAGTGCGGCGCTGCCAGTACTCGGAGAAATTCCCCGGGTGATCCCTGAGGGTCAGGTTGTCGACCTCGACGATGCGCTCGACGATGCGGTCGAGGAAATAGCGGTCGTGGGAGATGACCACCACCGTGCCCTCGAAGGCTTCCAGGGCCTCCTCGACCCGCTCGCAGGAGAAGACGTCGAGGTGGTTGGTGGGCTCGTCCAGCAGCAGAAAGTTGACTTGGGCAGCCATCAGCCTGGCCAGTTGCAGGCGGCTCTTCTGACCCCCGCTCAGGCTGCCTACCCGCTGGTCCAGTTCCTCCCAGCGGAAGAGAAAGCGCAAGAGCAGCTGGAAGGCCCGGTCCCGGGTCAGGCCGCGCTGCTCTAGCATCTGCTCCATAACCGTCAGGTCTGGGTCGAGGGTCTCGTGCTCCTGGGCATAGTACCCCAACCGCACCTGGGGACCGAGACGCAGCACCGGATGGTCCCAGGCAGCGTAACTGACGATGTCGCGGAAGAGGGTGGTCTTGCCGCTGCCGTTGGCCCCGAAGAGGCCGACCCGCTCGCCGTAGCTGATGTGCAGATCCGCTCCGGCAAAGAGCTGCCGGCCGCCCACCTCGCGCGAATAGCCCTTGATCTCCAGGGCGATGCGGCCTCCCTTGCGGCTGGCGCTGAAACGCGGGTCGATGCGCTCCCGCTCCAGTTGGGGGCGGTCGACCTTGTCCATGCGGTCGATCAGCCGCTGCTTGTTGCGCGCCCGCCGGGCGTGCTGGGGGTTGTCGCTCATACTTCCCCACTGCTCGAAGCGGGCGATCATCGCCTCCAGGCGGTGGATCTCCTTCTGTTGCGCCTGGTACGCGGCCTGCTGCTCCAGGAGTTTCTGCTGTTTCTGCGCCCGGTACGCGGTGTAGTTGCCCACATAGGCGCTGAACCGGCGGTCCTCGATTTCGAGAATCCGGCCCACCACCCGGTCCAGCAAATAGCGGTTGTGCGAGACCAGCAGCAAGGTGCGGGGATAGGAGCGGAGGAATTCTTCCAGCCACTCGAGGCCGGAAAAATCGAGGTGGTTGGCCGGCTCGTCGAGCAGCAAAATCTCCGGTTCCCGCAGCAGGAGCCGGGCCAGGGCCAGCACGTTCTTCTCGCCGCCGCTCAGGCCGGCCACCAGGTGATCGCGCTGGTCGACCAGCCCCAGGCCGCTGAGCACGGTGTCGATGCGAAGGGCAAAGGTGTACCCACCCTCCCGCTCGAATTGGTCGGCCAGGCGCCCGTACTGGTCGAGCAGCCGCTCTTGCTGCCCTGTTTCGAGACCGGGGGTGGCCAGGGTGTGCTGCAACTCTTCCAATCGCCCGCCCAGGGCGCGCAGGGGGGCAAAGACTTCCAGCAACTCCTGATGGACGGTGTGGCCCGGGGTGTACTCCAACTCCTGGGCCAGATACCCCACGGTGGGGTTGCCGGGGCGGGTGAGCACCCCGCCGGTGGGCGCCTCCAGGCCGGCGACCATCTTGAGCAGGGTGGATTTGCCGCAGCCGTTTTCGCCGACCAGGCCCACCTTTTCGCCCTGCATCACCTTGAAGGACAGGCCCTGCAAAACAGGTTCGGAGGTGTAGTGTTTGCTCAGTTCGTGTGCTTCCAGGACGACCATGATCTCTTTTCCCTCGTCATAAGAAGCTGTTTCACAACCCCTTCTTGGCTTCGCCCGGCTGCAAGCGGCGTGGGACGGCGTGGCGCCCAACTCTTGGAGTTGGGCGGGTCTACGGGTCGCCCTCATTCGGCGTATTTATGATTCAATACGCCTGCTTCGGGCGCCTTGCCCACGCCGCTTTCGCTCGGGCTCGGGCCGACAGACCGAGTTATGAAACAGCTTCTAAACAAAAAAGGCCGCGAGGAGCGTGCCCTCGCGGCCTAATTTATCAATCGCAAAATAGTTAAAGCGAATTACAGCGGTGGCTCCTCAGAGTGGTGCAGGCGGATTTCTCCTCTCCGAGGCGAGAAAATGGCCTTTCCGGCGGCAGATTTCGCTGCCGATCCGCTCGGGCACGCTGGGCAGGGCCCACAGGATTTTTGTCGGCAAACTCGGGGTCATGATGGTGTCAACGATAAGCAGAGCGGCGCGATCATGTCAAGGGGAAAATCCGCCGCTCACAGCCTCAGCAGCCGCCGGGCGTTTTCGCCCAGGACCAGGCGTTTTTCCCGGTCGCTGAGCCGCGCGGTGAGGATCTTGCCCAACTGGGGCCGCGGGTCCATCAGCGGCAGGTCCGAGCCGTAGAGCACCCGGTCCGCACCGGCCTCCCTCACCAGTTCCTCGATCACCCCTGGGGTGCGGAAGGTGGAGCAGGTCTCCAGATGGAAATTGGGGCAGCGCTGGGCCGCCGCGATGGCCTGGCGCCGGTACGGCTCGGTGTTGCCCGCGTGGCCGGCCACGAACCTGGCCCTGGGAAAGCGGGCCGCGGCCTCTCCCAGGTACCGGGGCTCGGCGTCCTGGCCGGTGTGGGCCAGCACTGCCAGGCCGCGCTGGTGGGCGAACTGGTAGATGGGGTCCCATATCGGATGGTTGTACTCGTACGGCGTGTACGGGGAATAGAGCTTGATGGCCCGGAAACCGAGATGGTCGATGGCCCGCTCCAGTTCAGGCACCATGCCCTGGGGCACCAGGGGCGAGACATAGGCAAAGCCGATGAAACGGTCCGGGTGGCGGGCCACAAAGGCGGCGGTCAGGTCGTTGCCCCGGGTCCCGTCCGGATGGAAGATGTCAAACACGCAGGCCCGGTCCAGGCCCACCGCGTCCATGGCCCGCAGGAGCTTGGGCGCGTCGTCCTCCATGAGCAGGTGATCCCAGCGGCCCACGTGGCCGTGGAAATCGATGGTCATGGCTTGTCCGCTCATCTGCCCGCCTCCCTTCCCAGCAGGCGTTCCAGGTTGCCGGCGCACAGGGCTGCCAGCTCGGCGTCGCCGCACCGGAGGTGGTGCAGATAGTAGAGCATGGGACCCATGGCGTAGCGCGGATAGAAGGAGCCGTAGAGCAAACGGCTCGCCCCGAATTCGCCCAGCAACTCCTCCACCTCGCCCAGGCACTCGTAGCGACTCAACTCCAGGTGGGCCTTGGGCAGCCGGCGCAGCAGGGGCCGCAAGAGCAGGGCGTGGGAATAGTGTCCGCCCAGGAGTACGGTGGCCAGTTCGGGGAAGAGGTTGAGGGTCTCCATCAGTTCCGCGGCCGGGGTGTCGGCCAGCGAGATCCACAGGGGAATCCGCTCGGCGGCCAGCCAGGCCAGCGCCTCCCCGTAGATCCACTCGCTGAAGGGGATGCCGCTCGGCCCGGTGCAGGACAGGCGGGCGCTGTGCAGCTGGCCGGAGGCGCGCAACTGCTGCAGCTGGCGCAGCGAATCAGGGGTCGGCCCCAGGGTCCACTGCAGGCTGAACTCGGCGCGCCCGGCAGCCCACCTGCCCAGGGCCTCGTTGCCCTCTATGGGGCTGAGGATTTCGCCCTGCAGGTGGTAGATCAGCGCCCGGTCCACCCCGTGGCGGGCCATCTCCTCCAGCAACTCGTCGGGGCTGTCGAAGGGCGACACCCGGTCGTGGCGGTGCCCCACGCCCACATTGGCGTCGAAGACCGGGACTCGCGCCTTGAAGTTCAGCGAGACCATATCAGTCCACCCGCAGGTGGAAGGAGTAACGGGCCATGTTCTCGTGGTCCGAGTAGCGGGCCGTGCGCAGCGCGTGTTCGGTGACTGGCAGAAAGTGGTGGGTCTCGGCGTTCAGGGAGATGAAGCCTTCGGCATAGGCGCACTGGCAGGCCGTGCCAAAGGCCCCGTGGGTCAGCACCACGCAGCCCACGTAGTCCCCACGGCTGGCGTGGTGGGCCATGGTGCCGCCGGACTGGTCGAAGACGTCGGCCGGATGGGCGCCGATCGACAGCAGACGGAGCGGTGTACTCATCAGTCCCTCCTTTTTCAGGTGAGGCGCAGTTTCACGTAGCGGATCCCCCGCCCCTCGGGCTGGAGGCACCGCACGCCCTCGCTCGCTCTGGCTCCGCTACCCCACTCCCCGCCACGCGGACTTCCCACCCCAACCGCTCCCAGGAGACACCTCCAGGGTATCCCCGTCCCTCCAGGGTCCTCTCCTCGCCGCTTGCGGTGTTGGGCAAAACCCTTGTGGCTTGCCACTATACGTGCCGCTCGATCAAGGGCAGCACGACATGGGAAGGCCTGAGCATATCGTGCAGGACGGTGTTGATGGCCACCTGGCCGGCGGCTTCTTTGTTGATCGGCCCGCCGGTGTTCAGGTTGCGGTCGAAGCGGGGAAAAGAGCTGCTGGTGACCACCACCCGCAGGCGGTGGCCGGGCAGGAAGACATTGCTGGTGGCCCACAGGTCCACCTCGAAGCAATAGACCTTGCCGGGGTCCAGCAGTTCGGGGCGGGCGAAGGAGTTGCGGTACCGGGCCCGGAGGATGCCGTCGCACAGGTTGCGCGAGTACCCATCGGGATGCACGTCTTCGAGGCGCACCACCCAGTCGGTGTCGGGCGAGGAGGACAGGGCGTAGAGCCGGGCCTTCACCGGCCCGGTGACCTCCAGTTCCCGGTCGAGGGGCGCGCTGGTGTAGGTGAGGCAGAGGGCGTCTACCTGGCGCTGGTCGTACACCCCGCCGGGGATGCCCAGGGTATTGCCGCCCAGGGTGGGGACCGGGCGGTACGGGTCGTACACAAAACTGTCCGGCTGCTCGCTGCCCGCGGGAGGGACCGGCGAGAGGGCGCCGTCGTTCAGCGAGTCGATGGAACCGCTGCGGCCCTCGTGCAGATAATAGTTGGCGTAGCGCGTATCGGGCAGGGGCCAGTCGGCCTCGCTGCGCCATTCGTTGCGCCCCATGACAAAGATCCGCACCGGCGGCTCCTCCATCACCCCGTTTTCCGCCCCCTTGAGCCAGTGGTCGAACCAGGGCAGGCGCAACTGGTTGAAATCCTGGGCCGCCGCGGGGCCAAAATCGAATTCGCCGGCAGCCCGGCTGCCGATATTCGCCGGCCCATGCACCCAGGGACCGATGATCAGCCGCTGGCCCTGGCGCGCCTGTTCGGTGCGGGCCCGGCGCTTCAGGCCCAGGTAGTGCTTCAGGGTGCCCCCCAGGAAGATGTCGTACCAGCCGCCCAGGTGATAGATGGGGGTCTCGATCTGGTCGTGGAACTTCTCGACGTTGAACCGCCACCAGTAAGGCCCGTCCTCCGGGTGCTCCAGCCAGGCATTGTACCAATCGCTCAACCCTTCCAGGAAAGGGCAGGGGTAGAGCGGCAGCCGCCCGTACCAGTCCTCCAGATCCTTCTTCACCTGGTCCAGGGCGGCCCGCCGGCGCTCGACCTCTTCTCCTGCGACCAGGTGGCCCAGGTTGCCGATGGTCACGGTATGGGCCCAACTGAGGCAGAACCCCAGTTCAAAGGCCCCGCCGCGGTAGACCCACTCCTGGTAGTAGTCGGCAGAGGACTCGCGCGCGAAGAGGGCCCGCAAATGGGGCGGCCGGCTGAGGGCGTTGCGGTACTGGGTGGCCCCCGAATAGGAGCCGCCGATCATCCCCACCTGGCCGTTGCACCAGGGCTGGGCGGCGACCCACTCGACGGTGTCGTACCCGTCGCGGTTCAGGCCGGCCCCGTCATCGCGGAAGGGGTAGAACTCGCCCGCCGAGGCGAACCTGCCGCGCGCGTCCTGGACGATCACCGCGTACCCCCTTTTCGCGAAGAACTCGGGCGCCCCGATCGCGTTCTCCGAGCCCCCCTCCTTGTTGTAGGGGGTGCGCTCCACCAGGGCCGGAAAGGCGCCCTCACCCCTGGGCCGGGTGAGATTGGCGCGCAGGATGGTCCCGTCGCGCATGGGGACTTCGAGGTTCTTCTCGTGGATCAGATCGGGCTGGTGCTCTTCTTCTGCCATCGCGCAATCCTTATCTGAGTGCCGCCAGCAGGCGGTCGATGTCTTCGTGGTTGTTGTACACCGAGGGGGAGAGGCGCATCTTGTCGCCGTAACGCATGGCCACGTGGACGCCGGCGCCGCGGGTCCGGGCCAGGGTGGCCGCGGGGTCTTTGGCCACAAAGGCCAGGATAGAACTCTCGTTGCCCCTGGGGGTGATGGAAGGATACCCGAGAGCCGGCAACTCCTCCTGCAGGCGCTCGGCGAGGCTGCGGGCGTGGGCGCGGATATTGGGCACCCCCAGGCGCAGGATGTAGCGCAGGCTCTCCTGGGCGCAGACCGCCCCCTCGTAGGAGGGATAGCTGACCTCGTAACAGCCCGGCCCGGGCACCGGGGAGCAGGAGATCTCGGGAAAGGCCGGATCAGGGGCCGCGGCCCAGGGGGGATAGTTGAGCCGCACCCCGCCCGAGTGCTGGGTAGGTTTCACCACCGTGCCCTGCAGATCGGCCCGCACGTAGAGAAAGCCGAAACCCTTGACCCCCATCAGCCCCGACTCCAATCGAAAACCGCCCCCAGGAACTCCTCCTTCTTGCCGGTGAGCCCGTCGTAGATCTGCTGGCAATGGTCCGGGGAGGCCAGGTGGGTCAAGAGCGGGGCTACCTGCAACCGCCCGCCGGCGATCCATTCGGCCAGCATCCGGTAGTTGGCCGTCAGGTCGCGGACCCGCTCGGTCTCGTGCTGGGGCCAGCGCCACTCCAGAGCGCCGATCATGCGGATGGCCTCCAGGTGGAGGCGCAGAAGCATGGGGGTGGCGTCGAAGATTGCCCTGGCCCTGGGGCTGCCCAGGAGGATCACCTCCCCGTAGCGGCGGGCCAGCATCACGGCCTGGGCCACCACCTCGCTGCGGCCGATGGCCTCGACTACCACATGCGCCCCCCGCCCCCCGGTCCACTCCTTTACGGCCTCTTCCATATTGTCCTTGGCGGCGTTCACCACCCGCCCGATGCCGCAGGCCCGGGCCTGGTCCAGGCGGAACTGGGCCAGGTCCACGGCCATCACCTCGGCCCCGGCCTGCCGGAAGAGCTGGGCGGCGAAATTGCCCACCAGACCCATGCCGATCACCAGCACCGTGTCCCCAGGTTGCACCGTGGCGGAGCGCAGGGCAGCGATGCTCACCCCGGCCATGCGGGCAAAGACCAGGTGCTGGCCCGGGGCTTCCTGGGAAACCGGCAGAGCCATGCGGCCGGCGTCGGCCTTGACCAGGGAGGCGTGGCGCGAGAAGCTGAGCACCCGGTCGCCGGGCTTGCACATGCTCACCCCGGAGCCCACGCTGAGCACCCGGCCCAGGTGTCCGTACCCGGTGGTGCGGGGGTACTGGCCCGCGTCGCCAAAGGGCATCTCCTTGACCAGGCCGGTGAAGCCGGCCCCCTCGGTGCCGGCGCTGACGATGGTGTATTCGCTCTGGACCAGGGCCTCGTCAGGTTTGAGGCTTTCGTCGAGTTCATGCTCCTGCACCTCGATGCGGCCGGGTTCGAGCACGACCAGTTGCCGGGTTTTCATGGTCCCCTCGTTTCTTGTGAAGAGGTTGCGGATATTTTACACTGTAGGGTACTGAGTAGGGTATTGAGCCACAAGAGCCGGGGAGAACCGGGTGAAGATCGATCGCGTCGAGGCCATTAACCTGCGTTTTGAGTACCCGGGCGGGTACGGGTTCCGTGGCGGGGGCGGGGTGTGCACCGCCCGCCTTACCACCTTGATCCTGGTCCACACCGACACCGGCCAGGTGGGGATCGGTTCGGCGTACTCCCATCCGGATGCCTGTCGCTGCGGCGGGATCGGGCAGCTTATGCAGGTGGTCCGCCTGGCCGGCGAACAGGGTTTGCGGGTGGCCCCCCACACCTGGAGCGACGCGGTGGCCCTGATGGCCAACGCCCAGGTGGTGGCCGCCCTGCCCAACGGGATCACCGTGGAGATGGACCGCACCGGCAACCCCTTCATCGAGGAGCTGCTGGTGGAACCACTGAAGGTGCGGGATGGGCAGTTGCAGTTGAGCCGGGCCCCGGGCCTGGGCCTGGAGTTGGACTGGCGGGTGGTGGAGCGCCTGCGCATGGCCGATCCCCTGCACATCCCGGACGGGGCCTATTCGGACATGGCCTTTGGCACTTCGTATTTCACCCAGACCCTCCCTTATGAGGAGTCCCCATGAGCAGCAAACCGCGTATCGCCCTGGGAGGCATCCTCACCGAGTGCAACGAGCTGGGCGGGCCGCCCATCGAGTTGGATTGGTTCGCCCGCTACG
>JACPJE010000044.1 GCA_016187725.1 Candidatus Latescibacterota bacterium | reverse complement strand
CAGCGCCGGAAGAACTCCACCTCGCGTTCCTGCTCGGGACTCAGTTCCGGGTTGAGGCGGGAGGGGACGAGTTGCTGTTCGTAGGCCATGGGCGGGTACCTCTTAGGCTTTGTTAAAATACAAGCTAACGACTCCTGAGGGTGAACGCCTCTCCAAATCATCAGGTTATTTTTTAACAAAACCTTACTCCAAGTCAACCAGCATCGAGACTGAGCCACTTCTCGCAACAGTGGCGATAAAGGGAGGGGTGTTTCTGCTCAGAAACCGGGTTATCTTGGGGAGGGCTTTGGCGAATATGGCCGCCATCTCTTTGCCCTGACAGTCGCCGGCAGTGAGCACGAACATGGCCACTCTTGCCTTCTGGACAGCGAGGCGCTCGGGAGTCCGATACCGAATTCTGAGGTCCTTGGTGAGGACGATCCATCTCCTTCGTCCGACTTCGCCGAGCCATTTCTCATCTGTCGTGCCTGGAGCAAAGAGATCGTCGTGTACATGCACCTCAACCCCTTCCTGTCTCAGCACAGCAGCGATTACTTTACTTCCCAGGGAACGGTCGATGAAGAAGATGGGCAGCTCAGGCGGCCTGGCTGGGGAGTTCACAGCGGATCGCTTCTTCGATTTCGAGGGTCGAGAGGCCGTAATCGTCCGCCAGTTCTTCAGTTGCCTCGCCTGCCTTGTAGCGTTCGGCGATAATCGCTGTGGGGATCCCTGTGCCTGCCAACACGGGACGACCGAAGGATATGTGGGGGTCGATGACGATTGCTCTGGGTTCTTCCCTCAACTCGATAGCTAGCCGTTTTCTAGTAAAAGGGTAGAGTCGCAAAGGTATGCCGGTGGTATCGCGGTCTAGCCGCTGCAGGTGGGCTTCGAGAAGTTTTCGGATGGCCAACTGGCCTTCCCGAGAGATATTGATCAGGTGTCCATATTTTTCTACGAAGAGATCCAAACCGTCCGTCTCGAGCTTGTGGTCTGCCAGGGGATGTTCAGATGAAAACGATTCCTTGAGATAGTCTATAGCTCCTCTGACCTTGTGCAGGGGTATTCTGTGGTCCCTGCGCACAGCGTCGAGAATATGGACTTCGACCAGATTCACAAAGGATAGCAAATTGCTGTCGGGGTTCGGAAGTTCAATGATGGGCTTGAAAAACCTCGCCCCTCCGCTGGTGGGATAGTGGCGCCCTCGCGTCCAAGAGCGCAGAGTAGTCAGCGGTACCCTGAGGTAATGGGCGACCTCGGGGATGCTGTACGAGGGTAGTTCGCGGATATCCAGTTCTTTGCGAAAAAGGGGACGCGAGACCATTGGACAACCTCCCTCGATACAGATCAATTATGAGTGTATATTGGTCAGTGAAATATATTGCGCGGGGATACGATTGAACAGGTACTACAACCGCAGTGGATGAGCGGGAGAACACGCGGCATGAGCAGGCACAAGAAGAAGCGGAAGCCGAGCCAGCAGCAACTGAAGAGGCGGGCGGCCAAAAAGAGACAGCCGCTTGTGCGTCAGGAAGGAGAGTTGATATTCTCCGAATACGAAATAACGGATGAGCCGATCGCGACGCCTGCCTTCCAGAAGTTGCCGGCGCAGGTTCTGGAACAGATCGACGAATTGCACGAGATGGTGTTTGACGACCCCCACAGGGCCGCTCCCCTCTTGGAGGAACTGTTGGAAAAGTACCCCGACGTGCCTTTGTTGTACAATTACCTGGCGGGGGTTTACAGCAGCCTGGGGGAGGTCGAAAAAGCCCGCGCGGTGTCGGTGAAAAACTACGACCAGAACCCTGATTATCTCTTCGCCAAGTGCAATTACGCCGAGTTCTGCCTGCGAGAGAAGAAGCTGGAAAAAATTCCCGAGATCTTTGAAAACAAGTTCGATCTCAAACTGCTCTACCCTCACAGGAAAACCTTCCACGTCACCGAAGTGGTCGGCTTCGGCCATGTCATGGGGGAGTATTTCTATAGGATTGGTGAGAGGGAGGCTGCAAAAATGTGGTATAAGATCCTCGCCCAGATCGCCCCGGAGCATCCGCATACTCGACAACTCAAAGGGTTACTCTCCCCCTCCCTAATCGGCAGCGTGCTCAGGCGGCTGGTATGAAAACTATCCTGGGCTTTTCCAATTAGAGCGCTTCAGGCCGGCAACTGCAGCTTCGGTTCCTCGGGGTGTTGCCGGTAGAGCAGCAGGGTGTGGCCCAGCACCTGCACCAGGTGGGAGCCGGTGGCCTCGGCCAGCAGTTGGCCGGCTTCGCGGCGCTCGATGGGGCAGCTTTTCTCCAGCCGGATCTTGAGCAGTTCGCTATTGGTGTACGCCTCTTCCACCGCGCCCTTGACGGCCGGGGAGATCCCCTCTTTTCCCAGGTACACCGTCGCCTTGAGCTGGTTGGCCAGGCCGCGTAGGTAGCGCCGCTGCTTGCCGGTCAGTTCGTCCATCTGCACTCCTCGATTTTCGGGATAATATAGCCTCTCAGGTAACGCGCGTCGAACAGGAACGGGTTTTGCGTCCTGGTCGCGTATGTCTGCTCCCTCCCCCCTACCCGGCCCCCGCCGGCCCGCTGCCTGGAGCGCCCTGTGTTTTGGCGTCGGCATCCTGCTGGCGGCTATTGCCGAAGTGCCGGCGCTGCCACTCTTTGGCGCGGCGCTACTCCTGTTGCTGGCCGCCCTGGTCCTGCGCGACAAATACCCACGGGCCGGTTCCCTGCTCTTTCCACTCCTGCTATGTACCCTGGGCGGTCTGCGTTTCGCCACCTGCACAACCCTGTTACCAGTAAATCACATCCTGCGCCAAGAAGCGGCCGAGGACCGGGAGGGTCTCTTTACCGGCACTGTGGCCGAGGAGCCGGAACAGCACCAGGGGCGCACGCGTTTTGCATTTGACCTGGAGGAGGTCCGCATCGACAGCCTCTGCCGCCAGGTCTCGGGCCGGGTGCTGGTCAGTGTCAGGGACCTGGACCTTCATGCTGACCTGGGGGACCGCCTCACCCTGAGCGGCCGGCTGCAGCGGCCAGCCCCGGCGCGCAACCCGGGGGCCTTCGATTACCGGGCCTTTCTCGAACTGGAGCAGATCCACTTTTTGCTGGCGCTGCGCCGGCCCGAGCAACTGGTGGCCATCGACAAGCGCCCCGGCCCCTGGCTGTGGGAGCGGGTGGTGCTGCCGGTGCGCCATTCGGTGGAGCAGAGCATCACCCGCAATCTGTCCGGCGGCCCGGCCGGCCTGCTCCTGGGGGTACTGCTGGGCGAGAAGTACGCCCTGCCCGACGAATTGCGCGCAGACTTCCGCCTCACCGGCCTCACCCACGCCCTGGTGGTCAGCGGCCTGAACGTGGCCCTGGTGGTGCTCTTCTTTTTGACGGCCTTCAAGTTGTGCCGTCTCCCCGAGCGCCTGGCCCTGGTCCTCACCCTGGTGGCGGTGGCCCTCTTCGCCCTGGTGACCCAGTTGCAGGCCCCGGTGGTGCGCGCCGGGCTGATGGCCGGGGCCCTGCTCTTGGGCCGCTTGTGCGGGCGGCCCGGCGAGGTGTACAACGGCCTCGGGCTGGCCGCCCTGATCATCCTGGTGTGGCAGCCGGCCAGCTTGCTGAGTCTGAGTTTTCAGCTCTCCTTTGTCGTCACCCTCTCCCTGGTGGGGTTGAGCCAGCCCATCGCCGCCCTCTTCCCCGCCTCGTGGCGCAGCCACCCCTGGGCGGGGGAGTGGGTGCTGATGCCCCTGTGCGCCTGTCTGGCCGCCCAGGTGGGCACTGCCCCGCTGATCGCCTATCACTTCAACCAGTTCTCGCCCATCTCCCTGGTCTCCAACCTGGTGGTCCTGCCCCTGCTGAACCTGGCCCTGGCCATAGGCATGTTGACGGGAATCACGGGTTGGTGCCTGCCCCTCTTGGCCACGGCCTTCAACGGCAGCAACTACCTGGTGCTCGAACTGGCCATCGCACTGGTGGAATGCTTCGCCCGCCTGCCTTTCGCCTCGGTGCAGATGTCCAGACCGGGCATGGTCTCGCTGGGATTCTGGGTCCTGCTCTCCCTCTGCCTGGCTTTTGCCCATCACCGGCTCGCCCGCAAGGCGGCCCTTTTCCTGGCGCTGCTGTGGGGCAATTGCGCGGTATGGACGCCCTTGCTGCGATCTCCGGCGCTGGAGGTCTTTTTCCTCGACGTGGGCCAGGGGGACGCGGCCCTGGTGCGGCTGCCCGACGGCCGCTCCCTGCTGATCGACGGGGGCGAGCGCAGCCCGGACTTCGACCAGGGAGAGCGGGTGATCCTGCCGGTGCTCCGCCACCTGGGCATCGACCGGCTGGAAGCGGTGGTGGCCTCGCACCCGCACAACGACCACATCGGCGGACTGATCGCGGTGCTGGAAGGGATGGAAGTGGAGCACTACCTGGACAGCGGCCAGTACTGCGACACCTGGACCGCGCAACGGCTCCAGGAACTGGTTCGGGAGAAGGGGATTCACTACCACTGCCTGGCTGCCGGCGACAGTATTGCCGGACTCGGCGGTGCGGGAGGGCTGGTGCTGCACCCTGGGACCGGGTTTGTCAGCCAGGGCGAGGAGCCGGTCAGCGGCTTCAACAACGGCTCCGTGGTGCTCAGGCTCAGCTACGGCGAGGTGGACCTGCTCTTTGCCGGCGACGCCGAACAGGAGGCCGAAGCCTCGCTTTTGCGCTGGGGCGGGCGCCTGCGCTGCGAGGTGCTGAAGGTGCCCCACCACGGCTCGCCCACTTCCTCGGAACCCGCCTTTGTCGGGGCGGTGCAACCCCAGGCCGCCGTGGTCTCGGTGGGCCAGCACAACAAGTTCCGCCACCCCTCGCCGGCGGTGATCGCCCGTTATGAAAAGCAGGGAGTGCAGGTGCTGCGCACTGACCAGCGCGGTGCGGTGGTGCTGCGCACGGACGGAAAGACCATCGGGTGGCAGACCATGGTGGAATGAGGGATATTTCTGAGGATGACCGCTCTGAGCACCCACCTGCCCCTGTGGCACGCCAGGCCCTGACCCTGGTCCTCGCAAGGCGGGTAGCCCAGCTCGAACCCCAGCTGCGCGAGGTGGCCGAGCGCGGACGGTATCACGCCCGCCTGGTGGCCCAACAGATCCTGGCGCGGCGCGCGACTGGTTGTCGTAGCAGATGACGATCCCCACCCGGCAGGGGCCGATATCGAACACCTGGATCTCGCGTCCCCCCTTGTAATAGAATACCTCGTCGCGCGACAGGTGCAGCTTGCGCTGCTTGCCGATATAGCCCTCGGGTCCGACCAGGACCTGGGTGTTGTACACGATGTCGCGTTCCTTTTCGCTCAGGCCGGCACAGAGCACCAGCCCGTGCCGGCGGGCGATCTCTTCCAGCCGGCGCACGCTGGGTCCTGGCACGGGTTCGGCCAGTGCCCAGGTGTCAGGGGTGCAGTGGCCGTGGACCACCAGCTCGGGGAAGAGCACCAGCTGGGCCTGTTGTGCCGCTGCCCGGCCGCACCAGGCGTCGATGGCCTCCAGCACCCGGCCGGGTTCGCCCAGGAAGCCGTTCATGCTCACGGCGGCTGCGCGTGTGGTCTGCATCTGGCCCTCTCAGGTCGCGGTTGGGGATGGGATCAGGAATTCGTCCTGGTGGGTTTGGGTCATGTCCTACCTTTGGTGCTTGATGGTTTCGCTGGTGGGGTCCTCGTTGGCGATCACGTAGTAGACCAGGTCTTCGCTCTGGCTCAGGTTGCGGACGCGGTGCTGGGTGCCGGGGGGCTGGATGAAGCAGTCGCCGGGGCCGGCCTCGAAGGTCTCGCCGTTGCGGCTGATCTCGCCCTTGCCGGAGACGATGAGGAAGAATTCCCACCAGCGGGTGTGGGAGTGGACCGGACAGGGGGCGGCGCCGGGGGGCACCCGGGTGAGTTCCACGTCGAAGGGGTGAGGGGTCTCCTTGGTATTGCCCAGGGCCACCGAGATGTGCTGGTGGGTCCTTTCGTAGCGGGCGCCCTCCCAGCTCCAGACCTGGTGCTGAGCCGGGACTTCGTCTAGGTTGACTTTCCAGGGCATGGCGTGCGCTCCTTTCGGGGAAATCCAGTTGGAGTAAACGGCGAAACAAAAAACCAGGCGCGGGCCGATCTTTCCGCGCCTGGTCGCCAGCTGGCCCGGGCTGGAACTCAGCCCTGTTTCTTGACCTGCTCCAGGGCCTCCTGGTGCTTGAGCCCCTGGCCGCGCAGCTGCTGGTACAGGTCCTGGTCCAGGTAGTCGCGGCGCAGGAACTCGCGGATGTCGTAGCGCCCCGGTTTGTCGGGGGGCAGCCCGCCTTCGGCGACCATCCGCTCCAGCGGATTGGCCTCTTCCTTGAGGGGCAGGTGGATCACGTGATGGCGGCGCGCCGATTCGTACAGGGCCATCATGATCTCGACGGTGGCCATGGCCGTGGGGCCGGCGCCCCGGTGCTGGGGCCCACCCTCGATCCAGGCGATGAGTTCGCGGGTCAGGTTGCCATTGGTGGGCCCGCCGCCCACCCGCACCTCCTTTTCGGGCACACTGAGGGGAACCTCCTCCCAGCCGCTGCCGCTGTGGAAGAGCCGGACGCGGTTGACATTCACGTCGATCATGGCCTCGTTGCCGCGGATCTGGAAGCGGCTGGCCCCGTCGCCGCTTTCGGGCTCGATGTAGAGGTCGGACTGGATGAAGAGCTGCAGCCCGCCCTCCATTTGCACCAGGGACATGCAGGCGTCCTCGATGGGGGTGGCCCGCTCGAAGCGCTCGGAGTACCGGCTCACCGCGCCCATCACCCACTCGGCCTTGGGGTCGCCCAGCACGAAGCGCGCCCCGTCGATGGCGTGGGTGCCGCAGTTGAGCAGGCCGTTGACCACCTTGCAGTTCACCCACAGCGGCTGGCCAACGGCCCCTCCCTGCACCAGCTCGCGGCCCTTCTCCCAGCCGGGCGTGAAGCGGCGCTGGTGGCTGATCACCAGCTTGGTATTGCTGGCCTCACAGGCGGCGATCATGCTTTTGGCCTCACCTAGGCTGATGGCCATGGGCTTTTCGCAGATCACCCCCTTGGCCCCGCCCTTGGCCGCGGCGATGGTGGGAGCCGGGTGCAGGGGGTGCCAGGTGCAGACGCTGACCAGGTCGGGCTTAGCCTTGGCCATCATCTCCTCGACCGTGGCAAACCCCTGGGAAATCCCGTAGCGCTCCATGTACTCGCCCCGGGCGATGGGCAGGGGATCGGCGCAGGCGATGACCTCGATGCCGGCGTGCTGGTACCCGCTCATGTGGGCATGGGCGATGGAGCCGCAGCCAGCGATGGCCGCTCTATACTTCCTCTCGCTCATCGACAGTCTCCTGTCAGGCCTGATCGTTGAGGGGGCGGTACCAGATGTTGCGGTAGCGCACCAGGTCGCCGTGGTCTTGCAGTTTGGGCGGGCCGGTGGAGGGGTGGGGATCGTTGTAGTTGGACAGGCTGCGGTGGCCGGTGGGTCCCAGGGCCTCCTGGCGGTGGTGGACCAGGATGCCGTTGTGGAAGAGGGTCAGAAAGGCCGGGCTGATCAGCCTGTTGCCTTCGAAGCGCGGGGCGATGAAGACCGCGTCGTAGGTCTGCCACTGGCCGGGAGCGCGGCAGGCGTTGACCAGGGGTGGGTACTGGCCGTAGATGGAGGCGGTGATGCCGTCGGCATAGGTGGGGTTCTGGTACCCGTCGAGCACCTGGATCTCGTAGTGCCCCAGCAGGAAGACCCCGCTGTTGCCCCGGCCCTGACTGTCGCCCTTGACCAGGGTGGGGGCGGCGAATTCGAGGTGGAGCTGGCAGTCGCCAAAGTGCGCCTTGCTCTCGATGTCGCCGGTGCCGGGGACCACCTCGGCATAGCCGTGTTCGACCTTCCATTTGGCCGGCCCCTTGTCCTTGACGCTGAGCCAACCGGACAGGTCACTGCCGCCGAAGAGCACCACCGCGTCCGAAGGCGGGGCGCCGGCCTGGTCCTGGGTACTGGCTGTGCCGGGGCTGATGATGCGGGGTTGGGGTCTTTTGCTGTCGTGCACCCGCCACTTGGAGCCGGGCAGGAAGGGGGTGTCGTCGTAGCCGAGCTGTGCCATCTTTCGTTCTCCTGTTGGACGTCCGCGCAGAGCTGTCTGCTCTCAAAGCAGTAAATAACGAATAGCGCCCAGGCCGGCACAAGTAGGAGGTCCAGGTAGATCAGGATTGTTTGCGGAGGGCCAACTGGGCGGCGCGGCGGACCCGGCGGTGGGGATCGTCCACCAGCTCTTGCAGCCGCTGCCAGGCTGCCTCCACGTCCAGGTCGCGCAGGCGGTGGACGGCAAAGACGCGACTATCCGTATTGCTGCAGCGGGACAGATCCAGCAGATGCTGCAGCGTATGGGCCTGGGGATCGCTGGTGTCCTGGGGCGAGAGGGCCGGGGTTTCCGGCAACTCGTCCAGGGTGAGCAGGCTGGCCAAGGTGGCCAGCTCAAAGCTGCGCACCACGATCAGCCGCGGGGCAAAGGCCTTGAGGCACAGGCGCAGTTGCAAGGCGACATTGTCGAGGTGGGCAGTCCCGCCGATGTCGACGAAGATCAGGGTGGGGTCCGGCAGGAGGGCCACCAGCTGGGGGGTGTTCCGGCCGTCGATCTGGGCCACCTGTACCTTGGCGCAGCCGGCCATTTCGGTCTGAAGGCGGGCCACCAGTTCGGCCGAGATATCCACCGCCACCATCTGGGCGGCGCGCTGCGCCAGCAGGCGAGTGCTCTCCCCGGTGGAACAGCCGATCTCGAGGATGCGGTCCGTCTCGACCGACAGTTCCCGCGCCAGTTGGCGGTAGCGGTCGATGGAGGAGACCACCAGCACCTCGACCTGTCCGGGCGCCACTTTGAGTGGACGGTTGGGGTCCAGGCGTTTTTTCGGAGAGCGGTTGCTCATGGTCGTTCCCCTTCTGGCGATGTCAGACTTCCGATGGTACGAAAAAACGGGCACACCCTTCCGCACGAGAGTACCTCTCTGCACGGACGAGCGCGCCCGCTCGGAAGCTGCGCCCCAACTCGTCGCTGTCTAGGTGCTTTAGGTGTTAATGTTCCTGCGCATGCTTAACCTTGTCAAGGGAAAATTGGGGAAACAAGCCATTGGCCCTGCGAGGCCGTTGCGCTCTGTGAATGATGATACCGCCTGGGCGCCACGCGCTGGCTGATCGGCCCCGCTGCTTGGTAACCGCCGCCGGCGCAGGCCGTTAGCGGCACACCTCTGCCCTGCCCCGGGCGGGCGGTCTGCCGAT
>JACPJE010000012.1 GCA_016187725.1 Candidatus Latescibacterota bacterium | reverse complement strand
ACCAGCTAGTGCGCCTGAGGGACGCCGATGGCGACCTGGTCTACGAGGAGCGGCAGGTGCTGGCCGAATGGCCCTCGCCGGGGCCCTGCTGCGAAAAGGGCTGGCACACGACGCGCACCATCGCCATCGACCGGGTCCGCGAGAAGCTCTACGTGGGCATCGGCGCGCCCTGCGATCTGTGTCGCTCCGAAAAGCCCTTCAACGCCGACACCCTGGAACCCTTGCCCCCCAATCCCGAGTGGGGGGCGATCCTGGAATTTGAGCTGGACGGCACGGGCCGGCGCATCTTTGCCACTGGCATGCGCAACGTGGTGGGCATAGATATCCACCCGCTCACCAATGAGCTGTGGGGGGATCACAATGGCTACGACCTGGGGGGGCCGCACGCGCCGCCGGAGTGGATCGACGTCATCCGCCAGGACGACTTCATGGGCTATCCCTTTGTCCACGGGTACCAGGTGCCCATCGACTTCACCAGCTTCGACGCCTTCAACACCGATCCCGACCACCTGGCTTCCGTCCGCTCGCAGCACCTCGACAAGGTGGAGAACCTCTACCTGAAGGTGGGGGTGCTGCCCCTGACCCAGGCGGACAGTGTGCGCATCGCCAGGCAGAAGCGACCGGTCGGCCTGGTGCCGGCGCATCTGGCGCCGCTGGGGCTGTATTTCTACACCCGCGAGTTGTTCCCTCCCCGCTTTCGCAACGCGGCCTTCGTCGCCCTCCACAACGGCAAGATCAAGGGCAGCCTGGCAGCGGTGTCCGGGCACAAGGTGGTGGCCCTGTTCAGCCAGCCGGACGGGTCCGAGGCGCGCATCGGGGATTTCATCACCGGTTTCGTCACCGGCACCGAGTACAGCGACGTGTGGGGGATGCCGGTGGGCATCACCGCAGACAGCCTGGGCAATCTCTATGTGACCAGCAATGCCCGCAATTATATGGTGCTGAAGATCAGTCACAGCTACGCGCAAGGTGAATGGCAGCACAATCTACCCGATTCCATCGCAGCGGGTGCCACCCTCAAAGTGGACGCCCTGGTGCGGCTCCTGCGCCTGGCCCCAGACGGCCAGGACCCCAGGGTCACGGTGGACCTGGGCGATTTCGGCGGGCCGACCGAGCAGCCCCTGGCAGCCCTGGGGGACAGCACCTTCCGGCTGGAGGCCACCTTGCCGGTGTTGGGGCAGACCGGGCTGAGGAGCATCTCGGTGCGGGTCTCCCAGGACTCGCTGCGCCCGGGATACAGTGTGACGCTCACCAAAACCATCACCGTGGTGCCGGCCGGCGACGTGCTGATCCTGGACGACGCCCTGGCCACGGGCTGGCAGGCAGCGGGGAAGGCCGGGGGCCAGGCCCCGGTCTTTGGCGCGGCCGGGCCGGTGTACAGCGGGGGGCGGGCCGGCGCCATCCAGGTGAGGCCGGAGAGGTCGGTGGTCAACTGGGAGGTGGAGTTGCGGGCCGCCGAACCGGTCTCCCCCTTCGGCTTTTCCGCCCTGCGCTTCGCCTTTCACCCCGGCGACCTGGAAGGTCCCCTGGTCAAGGCTCTGGTGGTGAGCCTGGAAGGGTCCAATCGGAAGGTGGCAGATCTGCAGCGGGGCAGCGAAGCCCTGCGCGTGGATCTGGAGAAGCGGGAATGGCAGGTGATAGAGATCCCCCTGGAGGGCCTCGGTGCGGGAGACCTGATCGAGGCGGTCCGCTTCTCCGGCAATCTGACGGGGACCTTCTACCTCGACGATCTGCGTCTGGTGGCGCCCCAGCCCCTGGTCCCGCCGTCCACGGCAGTGCTGGAGGAAGACGTCCTGCCATCGGCCTTCTCCCTGGCACCGAACTACCCCAACCCCTTCAACAGCGAGACCCTGATCCGCTTCACCCTGCCGGCCCGGGCTGAGGTGAAGCTGGCCATCTACAATCTGGCCGGACACCAGGTGGCCCTCCTGACAGCGGGCAGCCGTGAGGCGGGGAGCTATGCCTTGCGCTGGGACGGCCGCGACGATCGGGGCCGCGCCCTGGCCAGCGGCGTGTACCTCTACCGGCTGCAGGCAGGAGGGCGGATCGGGCTGCGCAAGCTGCTGCTGCTGAAGTGAAAGATCTGAGGGGTGAGCGCCCCGTCCGGCCAGTTCTGGTTGACCGGGCAGTTGCTGAAAAAAGGCGGGGGGCCTTCTTTCTAGGTGTACGCACAAGGAGGTGAGCGATGAGCACTGCCCCCATCCGGCTGAGCGAAGGGCAGTTGGCGTCGTACCACCGCGAAGGTTTCGCCGTGGTGGAGAACCTGATCCCCCCAGAACAGGTCTGCGCCCTGGGCGAGCGCCTGCGGGAGTACACCCACGGAGGCCGGTCCGCCGACAAACTCAAGATCCAGGTGGAACCCCGGGTGCAGCGGGGGGAATTACAGGTAGCGGCCTGGGGCGATGGGATACGCAAGATCGACGGCCTGGTGGAGGGGGACGAGCTGTTTAACCGCCTGGGCCTGGATGACAACATCGTCGGCATCATCGCCCAGATCCTGGGCCCGGACCTGAAGATGTTCCGCAATTCCCTATTGCTCAAGCCCCCAAAGGTGGGCTCGCAGAAGGGCATGCACCAGGATTCCCCCTACTGGCCCATCCAGCCCATGGCGCTGTGCTCCTGCTGGTTTCCCTTCGACGAGGCCACCCCCGAAAACGGCTGTATGGGAGTGCTGCCCAGCGGTCACTTGCGCGGGCCGTTGCCCCATCAGCGGGTGCCGGACGACTTTGTGATCGCCGAGGACCAGTATTCCTTCGCCGAGATGCGGCTGGTGCCGATGAAGGCCGGCAGCGGGCTCTTCTTCCACTCGCTGCTGCCCCACTACACGGCGCCCAACAATTCCGGCCAGTGGCGGCGGGCCATCGCCCTTTCCTACATGTCCTCCCATTCCCGTTTTGCCGGCGAGGGTGAGGCGCCCGAGTACTACCACATCCAGGGCCGCACCTTTCCCGGTTGCGTGCGTTGAACTCCCATTTATGCTGAACCCCACCCACCATCTTACCCAGGGGTAACCCGATGGAAGAACAGGTCCGCCACAACTGCGGATTCAGCGTTGCCCACACCCTGCACGACGCCCACCGTTTCATCCGCTCCCTGCAGCACCGGGGCCGGGAGGCGGCCGGCGTCGCCGCGGTGGGCGACAACCGCATCGATGTGATCAAATGGGCCGGCGGGGTGGAGCGCTTCGACATCACCGACCTGCACAAGATCCTCCCCAGCCCCAACTACCACACCTACATGGCCCACGTGCGCTACGCCACCCGGGGGCGCAAGGACCGCATCCTCGAAGACGCCCATCCCCACGTGGTGGGCGGCCGGCCCGAGCACCGGGGCAACCACATCCTGCTCTGGGACTGCGATATGGCCGCCGTGCACAACGGCCAGGTGGACCGCGAGTACTACAAGGAAGTGCCCCTGGACCAGCTCAAGACCACCTGCGACACCGAGGCCCTGCTCCACGTGTACCGGATGCACGGGGAGTACAATTTCCTGCGCCGCATCCCCGGCGCCTACACCATGGCCATCGCCGACAAGCGCAAGCACGACGTCATGGTGCTGCGCGACCGCACCGGGATCAAGCCGGGGGTGCTCAGCTGGAAGGACGGCAAGTACGGGGTGGCCTCCGAGGACATCGCCTACCGCAAGAACGGCGGGGACTACGTCGAGGACCTGGAGCCCGGTTCCATCTACCACCTCACCGCCGAGGGGAACTACACCAAGGAGACCCTCTTCGACCCGCGGCTGGCCCACTGCTTTTTCGAGTGGAACTACATCGCCGACGTGGACTCCATCCTCAACGCGGTGAGCGTGCGCCGCATCCGCGAATCCCTGGGCGAGGTGCTGGCCGGGGAATTCAGGCCGGCCGACGCCGAGTTGGTGACCTTCCTGCCCCGCTGCCCGGAGGTGGCGGCCCGGGCCTACGCCAACAAAGCGCGGCTGCCCTTTCTGCCGGTGTTCTACAAGATGCGGGGCGAGCGCTCCTTCCAGGGGACCACGGCCAGCGACCGCAAGCAGTCCATCGGCGAGAATCTCCACCTGATGCCAGGAGTGGAGCGGACCCTGGAGGGCAGGACCGTGGTGATGATCGACGACAGCATCGTGCGGGGCAACAACTCCAGGCGGGCGCGGGACCTGCTCTACAAGGAGGCCAGGGTGAAGAAGGCCTACCTGGTCAGCTACACCCCGCCCATCGGCATCATCGGCGAGGACGGGGTGCCCCGCGGCTGCCACTTCGGGGTGGACATGCCCCCTGATCCGCCGCCGGGGGACGAATTCATCGCCCGGGGCCGCGACGAGGAGGAGATCGGCCGCCAGATGGGCATGCCGGTGGCCTATATCTCGGTGGCGGGGATGCTGGAGGCGTACGAAAAGTCGGGCATGCCCGAAGACAACCTGTGCACCTACTGCATCGGCGGCCGGCATCCCTTTGCCGGCTGCGACGAGTACATCATGCCCAAGGTCGCCACGGTCCAGCTCTCGCTGTTGGGCCGCGATCAGTAGGCGAATGCCGCAGTGAAGGCCGGCGCCGGCTGGAGCAGGGGGGCCAGGAAGAGCTGGGTCCGCTCCAGGCTGCCTGGCAGGGACAGAGGGTGGTGGCCGCCCCCTGCGTAGAGATAGTACGCGAATTCCGGGGCGCCGCGCCCCAGCCCCAGCATGACCTCGATCAGGCGCTGGGCCTGACTCACCGGCACCAGCGGGTCGGCGGTCCCGTGGTGCACCTGCACCGCGGGCAGGCGGTCGGCGAAATACACCGGGGAACGGCGGATGAGTTCCAGCCGCGCCTCCCCGATCCCGAGGGAGCCCTCCTTCAGGGGCTGCAAGAGCGTCCGGTTCAGATAATCCAGGCCGGGCAACTGGCGCGGGTTGCCCAGCAGCGCTTCCTCTGCCACTTCCTGCCCGAAGACATCCAGCAGATCGGTAGTCCCGAAGAAGTTCACCACCCTGGCGAGGCGCGGGTCGCGCACGGCCATCAGCATGGCCACGGTTCCGCCCCGGCTGACCCCCACCGCGCCGAGGCGCTGCGGGTCGAGGGCCGGCTCGGCCGCCAGGGCCACCTCGACCAGGGCCAGGCCGTCGTCCACGTCGCCGTCCCAGGGGGCGGGTTCCCCCGCGGACACAAAGAATTCCTGGCCGTAGCTGAGCGCTTCGGCGCGGAAGGAGGGCAGGGCATAGGCGTACTGGCCGCGGGCTTCGCCCAGGCCCAGGCTCATCAGCAGGAATTCCTCGACGCTGACCCCCTGGTCCCCGCCGTGGGCGTAGACGATCAGCGGCAGGCTGCCGGGGGAGGCGCCGCGGGGGGCGAGGAGGGCGCCGTAAAGGCGCGCGCCGGCGACGGTATAGGCGAGGATGCGCAGGGTGGCGTTCTTGGCGCCCAGGGGCACGGCGGTGCTGAACACTTCGGTGTGCGCTGCGGAGGGAGCGGGTCGGCCTGCCCATTCGGCGCTGATGGCGGCGAGTTCTTCCCGGGTGGGCAGGGCGAAGAGGCGGTCGAAGTCCACCCCGGCGACGAGCCGGGTCGAACCTCCGTCAGGTCCGGTGGGATGGTCGCCGCAGGCCCACAGCAGGCACAGGGAGAAGAGCAGGAGGAAAGGCATAGTCAGGAAAAATAGGTGTGGGGTGGCGGGGGTTCAACTGCCGGTGGAGCGGTAGTGGCGCACGCCCCAGCGCCAGACCTGCAGGCACAGGACCAGGAAGAGGAGGCCCACCAGGGGCGCCAGCCAGTGCAGGACAATCGCCGAGCCCAGCGGGTCGGCGCGCCCCAGCAGGGCCAGGGCCGGGTAGTAGCTGACGCAGGCCAGGGGCACCACCAAGGTAAAGAAGCGGCGGAACCACGCGCGGTAGATGACCAGCGGATACTGGGCGGTTTCCACCCCACCGTAGGTGAGGGTGTTCATGATCTCCAGGGTCTCGGTGGTCCAGAAGGCCATGGTGGCCTGGAGCACGAAGAGGCCGTAGAAGAGGCAGGCCCCGCCGAGGAGGGTGGTTAAGAGCAGGGCGATTTTGGCCAGCGACCAGCTCAGTTCCAGGGTGTGGGCGGCCCAGAGGAACACCAGCAGGCCCTGGGAGAAGCGGCCGACGCGGCGCAGGGTCAACTCCTGGCCGGCCAGCTGCAGCACGGTGCTGCGCGGGCGCAGCAGGATGCGGTCGAACTCGCCGTTTTTGACCAGGGTGGGCAGGATGTCGAAGCCGCGCGAGGTGGCGTCGCTGAGGGCAAAGGCCATGTTGATGATGCCGTAGAAGAGGGCGACCTCGGGCAGGGACCAACCCTGGAGGTTGCCGAAGCGCGAGAAGATCACCCAGACGCCGGCGAACTCCAGGCCGGTCATGAGGAAGTGACCCAGGGTGAGCATGAGGAAGGAGGCGCGGTACTGCATCTGGCCCCGGCAGGAGACCCCCAGGTAGCGCAGGTAGAGGCGGAGGGCGTTCATGGTAGTGGTTTACCACAGAGATTCCGGCGCGACGGTGAGTGACCCGCTCCGGCCTTTCCCGATGCCCGGGCCTGCCACCGACGCCCCACTCTGCCCCCAGGCCCTTTCCCGGCCTCCACTCCCCCAGTAAAGGCCTTCGGGGTCATCTCCCCGCCGCGCTTGTTCCACATCTTTTCAGCCTCCCTGCACCACCAGGCGGCGGATGCCCCGGCGCAGGACCAGACGGCCGAGGCCGACCAGCGCTGCGGTCCAGGCCAGCTGGCCGGCGAAGATGGCCGGCGCCTCAGCGGCGGGAATATGACCCGTGTAGAGGCGGAAGGGCAGGTCCACCAGGCCAGCAAAGGGCAGCGACTTCAAAGCCACCTGCATCCAGTCGGGGAAGAAGGGGAGGGGCACGATCATGCCGGATAGGAGGACGACGCAGGCGGCGACGATCTGGAAGATGCCCTCCCCGGCGATGGTCCACATCAGCGAGATGTTCAGCAGGGTGGAGATGGCCCCGCCCAGGAGCAGGGCGCCCAGGACGGTCAGCAGCCAGGCCAGGCCGGCGGCAGGGGAGACGGGCGGGGCGAGCCCAAAGAAGAGGAGGGCCAGGCCACCGAGCGGCAGGGCGCGCAAGAGCGTGGGCGCCAGCCGGGAGGCCAGGGCCCGGGCGTACCAGAAATTGTAGAGGTCCAGGGGACGCACCAGCTCGTAGACCACCGTGCCGTTGCGCATCATGGCACGGACCTCCGTATCCATCCAGATCGGCAGCAGGGCGAGGAGGGCCTGGCCCAGCCAGACATAGTCGACGACCTGGGCGTAGTTCATGGGCTGGGGGCTGGTGGTGGTGCGGTAGAAAGCCTCGAAGATCATGACGCGGATCAGGCCCCAGAAGAGCTGAGTGGCCAGGCCGGCAAAGGCAGCGGCCCGGTACTGGAGCAGCATGCGCAGCCGGGCGCTGAAGACCGCCAGATAGCTCCTCATCCCTGGTTTTGGCGGTAGAGGTGGGCGATGACCTCCTCGATGGGGGGATTCTCCACAAAGAGGTCGCGCACCGCGTGCAGGGCGGTGAGCCGGCTGATGAGGGCGGCGGCCGGGATCTCCTCGGGGTCGAAGGCCAGCTCGACCCGGCGGCCTTCGCGCCGGAGGAGGCGGACCTGGAGATCGCTGAAGGGTTGCCCGTCTTCGACCAGGTCGAGGATCAGGCGGCGCTCGGAGGAGACCTGGGCACGCAGGCCCTCCAGGGTGTCGTCCAACAGGATCCGCCCCCCGTCGATGAGCAGCACCCGGCTGCACAGGGCTTCGATGTCGTCCATGTCGTGGGTGGTGAGGATCACCGTGGTGCCGCGCTCCCGGTTGAGGCGGCGGATGAAGTCGCGCACCGCCAGTTTGGAGAGGGCGTCCAGGCCGATGGTGGGCTCGTCGAGGAAGAGCAGTGCCGGGGCGTGGAGCAGGGAGGCGGCCAGATCGCAGCGCATGCGCTGGCCCAGGCTCAATTGGCGCACCGGCACGTCCAGCAGGGGCTCCAGTTCGAGGATGGCGACCAGTTCATCGCGGCGGAGGATGTAGTCCCTGGCCGGCACCCGGTAGATGTCGCGCAAGAGTTCGAAGGACTCGACCACCGGCAGATCCCACCACAGTTGGGTGCGCTGGCCGAAGACTACCCCGATGCGCCCCACGTGGGCGATGCGGTCTTGCCAGGGGATCCGGCCCAGCACCAGGCAGCGGCCCGCATCGGGCACCAGGATGCCGGAGAGCACCTTGACGGTGGTGGACTTGCCGGCCCCGTTGGGACCGATATAGCCGACCAGTTCGCCCGGCTCAATGGCAAAGGAGACCCCGTCCAGGGCGCGCAGGGTGCGGTGCTGGCGGTGCAGTAGGCCCCGGACCGCGCCCCACACCCCGGGCTGGCGCTGGGAGATGCGGTAGGTTTTGACCAGGTTCTCGGCGAGGATGCAGGGCATGGGCAATCAGGGGGGAAGGGAGGTTCGCGATAGCGAACCGAAATATAAAAGCGCAGGTGAACACCGGCAAGGGAAATAAAAAATCCCTGCTCGAACTTGGGGAGCAGGGATTTCCTATCAGAGAACTGATAGAAGAGTCTGCGGCAGACTCTGTGTTCGGCGCCGATCGGGCAGGCCGTGGATCGGCGCCGAGCTAGCGGGTAGGTCGAGGGAAGGCGGCTTGAAGGTGTCTGTCACCCCAGCCGCCTTTTGTAGTCCGGTGGCATATTTACCTCCCTTTTGGCAAAGGTGAGAAGCCACTGAACCTCGCCGCAAATTACATGGGTAAATGTAGAATGGCGGCAGCGCTTTGTCAAAGCCTTTTTCGCCAGTATATTAGGCGAGGAAGGTCCGCAGAAACGAGGGATGACCTATGTTCGGCGGCAGCGGCAAACGCGCCTTTGAACGCACGCGGATCTCGGTGCGGGAAAGGCTCATCGGCGGGGGCATCCTGCTCTTGCTGGCGGGGATCGGGGCCGGGGTGTACCTGAAGGGCCGGCGCTTCGATCCGGCCCTCTTCTCCCTGGACCCCGCACTGCTGGCCAGCGGCAAAGCGGCGCGCCTGCCCGTCCCTCTGGCCGGCGAGGAGGGCGAGGATGCGGCCGGCCGGGCGCCGGCGGTCTCTGAGGTCAAACCCGCAACCGCGTCGGTTCCTGGTCGGAGGAAGGAACTGCTTGCAGACCTGGCCCCGGCGGGATGGCGTCCCCAGGGCGGGATCGAGCGGTTTTCGGCGGACGACCTCTACGTGAAGATCAATGGCCGGGCCGAGCAGTACCTGGCCTATGCGGTGGTGGACCTGAAATGCGCGGGCCTGGCCGATGACAAAGGGCGCTTCATCGATATATTCGTCTATGATATGGGCGAGCCCATCCGCGCCTTTGGGATCTTCTCGGTGGAGAGACCACCAGAGGCTGCGGCCCTGGAACTGGGTCGGCACGGATACCAGTCGGGGGCCAGCTATTTCTTCTGGAAAGGCCGGCACTACGTGCAGGTGGTGGCCGGCGGGGAGGGGGAGGAGCTGGAGCGGGCCGGCCTGCAGATCGCCCGCCAGGTGGCCGGCCGGCTGGAGAACCAGGGAGAGGCCTTGTGGGGGGAGAGCGCCCTGCCGGCCGCGGGCCAGGTGCCCGGCAGCCTGCAGTACTTCATGCGCGACGCCCTCAGCCTCGATTTCCTCGGCGAGACCTTTGTGGCCCGGTACCGCAAAGGGGGGAAGGAGTTGATCGCCTTCCTGTCGCGGCAGGAATCGCCGGAGAAGGCGAACCAGGTGATGGACAAGTACAGCGACTATGTGGGAGAGTACGGGAGGATCGTCGCTATCAAGGTGGCAGAGGGAGACCTGACGATGTACACCGCCGAACTGGGGGGGTTCTTCGACGTGGTGTTCCGGACGGGAGTGCATGTGGGCGGGGTGAGCCAGGCCGAGGACCGGGAACAGGCCGGACGCCTGGCTGCCGAAGTGCTGCGAAGCGCGGGAGACTAAAATGGAGCGACGCGAATTCCTGCGCCGGGCCGGGCTGACCGGACTGGCCATGGCCGGTGCCGCCGGGGGGGCGGTCTGGCTGCACGACTCGCGCGGGGGAGACCAGTACTTCCGCGACCAGCAGGCAGCTCAGGTGCGCAAGCTCCCCTCCTACCGGGTGGAGCGGCCGGCAGGGGCAGTGGAACTGGCCATTGCCCGGGGCAGCGATGCAGGGCAGCTGGCCCGGGCGGCCATCGGGGCCCTGGGCGGCATCGAGGCCTTTGTGAAGAAGGGAGAGGTGGTGCTGCTCAAGCCCAACGTGGCCTTTGACCGGGCGCCCCTGCTGGGGGCCACCACCCGGCCCGAGGTGCTCAAGGCGGTGGCGGCCCTGTGCCTGGAGGCCGGGGCCCGGCAGGTGCTGGTGGCCGACAATCCCATCAACCAGCCCGAGGGGTGTTTCTTCAAGTCAGGGCTGCAGCAGGCCGCTGCCGAGGCCGGGGCCGAGCTGGTCTTGCCCAAGGCCAGCGCCTTCGAGCCGGTGCAGATAGACGGGGAGGTGCTGGGCACCTGGCCGATGTTCTACAGCCCGCTGGCCAGGGCCGACAAGGTGATCGGCATCGCCCCCTGCAAGGACCACAACCTGTGCTCCGGCTCCATGAGTATGAAGAACTGGTACGGGATGCTGGGAGGCCGGCGCAATCAGTTCCACCAGCGCATCCACGGCATTGTCTCCGATTTTCCCCACATGATCAAGCCCACCCTGGTGCTTTTGGACGCCACCCGGGTGCTGATGCGCAACGGCCCCACCGGGGGCAGCCTGGGAGACGTGGCCGAGCGGGGCACCCTGATCGCCGGCACTGACATGGTGGCGGTGGACACCTGCGGCTATACCCTGCTCGATCGCGATCCGGCCCGGCTGGAGTACCTGCACCGGGCTGAGGCCAGGGGCCTGGGCAGCGTGCGGCTGGTCTCGCAGATCTTCTTCATCTCGCTCTTCCTCTTCTTCTGCTTCGTCGCCCATTTCGGGTACCTCAAGGGGTATCCGGTCTCCCTCTTCCTGGAGGTGGACCCCCTGGTGGGGGTGGCCACGGCCCTGACCACCCACACGGTGTACCAGAACCTGATCTGGGGCCTGGTCCTGCTCCTGCCCACCCTGCTTTTGGGCCGCTTCTTCTGCAACTGGGTCTGTCCCTACGGCATCCTGCACCAGTTCACCGGCTGGCTCTTCAACCGGCAGGGCATCACCGAGAACATCGAGAGCAACCGCTACCGCAAACTCTACGCCCTCAAGTACTACATCCTCTTCGGCATGCTCGCCGCCGCCCTGCTGGGCAGCCTGCAGATCGGTCTCTTGGACCCCATCTGCCTGCTCTTCCGTTCCTTCACCGTGGCAGTGCTGCCGCTCTTCGACATGCCCACCGAGTGGATCTACGTGCGGCCCCACACCCACCAATTGGCCTGGGTGGTGGGGTTCCTGCTGCTCTTCCTGGTGGGCATGAACCTGGCCATCCCGCGCTTTTTCTGCCGGGTGCTCTGCCCCCTGGGCGCGGCCCTGGGCCTGCTCTCGCGTTTCTCGCTGTGGCGCATCCACCGCGACAGCCAAAAATGCGTGGACTGCGATTTGTGCCTGCAGCGCTGCGAGGGGGCCTCGGACCCGCACACCAACCTGCGCAAGTCCGAGTGTTTCGTCTGTTTCAACTGCATCGACGACTGCCCGCACGACGCGCTGAGTTTCGAGTTTTTGCCCGACGCCCGGGGCGAGGTGAGCCGGCCCCAGTTCGACGGGCGGCGCACGGCGGTGGCGGCGGTGATCGGGGCCCTGGTCTTCCCCTTCTCGCGGGGCAGCGGCGATGTGGGCAAGAACTTCAAGAAGGAGGTGATCCGGCCCCCTGGTTCGGTGGCGGAGCCGGAGTTCCTGGAGCGCTGCATCAAGTGCGACCAGTGCATCAGGGTCTGTCCCACCAACGTGCTGCAGCCGGCCCTGCTGCAGGCCGGGCTGGAGGGGATCTGGACGCCGATCATGAACATGCGCACCGGGTACTGCGAACTCAACTGCACCCTGTGCGGCGAAGTCTGCCCCACCGGGGCCATCCAGAAAACCTCCATCGCCCAGAAACTGGGCCTGGGGGAGTTCAGCGACCTGGGACCGGTGAAGGTGGGCACCGCCTTCTACGACCGGGGCCGCTGCCTGCCATGGGCCATGGACACCCCCTGCGTGGTCTGCGAGGAGGTCTGCCCCACCTCGCCCAAGGCCATCTACTCGCGCGAGGTGGAGATCACCGACCGCTGGGGTCAGCAGGTGAAGTTGACCCGGCCGTACGTGGACCCCGAGGCCTGCATCGGCTGCGGCATCTGTGAGCACGAGTGCCCGGTGGCTGACCTGCGAGCTATCCGGGTCAGCGCGGTGGGGGAGACCCGATCCAAAGAACGGTCGCTGCTGCTGGGGGCTGTCGGTGGGTGTGGGAGCGGCAGCTGTGGGAGCGGTTGTGGGAGCAAGAAAGGGTTGCTAGAGATCGAGGCGCCGGGACAAGGCCCGGCCTGAAGAAAGGAGAGTTAGATGCGCAAAGGGAAGATCACGCGAAGGGAGTTTCTGGCTACCTCGGGGGCCCTGGGTGCTGGCGCGGTGCTGGCCGGCGCCGCGGGCCTGGCCTCCGCCGAGGAATCCAGGGCAGCGGCCATGCCCATTGCCACCCTGGGCAAGACCGGGGTGAAGGTGCCCATCCTGGGCATGGGTTCGGCCCTGTCGGTGACGCCGGTGCTGCTCAACGCGGTCCTGGCCGAGGGCATCACCTACCTCGACACCGCCCAAGGTTATATGGAGGGCCAGAGCGAAAAGAACATCGGCCAGTTTCTGGAGAAAAACGGCCGGCGTCAGGACTGCTTCATCGTCACCAAGTGCGAGCACCACGATGCAGCCAGCTTCGGCGCCCGGCTGGCCGGCAGCCTGGAGAGCCTGCGCACCGAGTACGTGGATCTCTACTTCCTCCACGATCTGGGAGACCCGGGCCGGCTGGACCAGGAGATGAAGGAGACCACCGAGCGGCTCAAGAAGGGAAAAAAGATCCGGTTTTTTGGTTTCTCCTCGCACCACGGCAATCTGGTGCCCACCCTGGAAAAGGCGGCCCAGGTGGGCTTCGTGGACGCGATCATGTTCAAGTACAATTTCCGCGACTACGACAATGCCGCCCTCAACCAGGCCATGGATCTGTGCGCCGCGGCGGGTATCGGCTTGATCGCCATGAAGACCCAGGGCGGGGCGGTCTCCTTCCAGGAGGGGGTGGACAAGTTCAAGGCCAAGGGCTTCAACCCCTTCCAGGCCGCGCTCAAGTCGGTGTGGGCCGACGGGCGCATCCACGGCCTGGTGTCGGCGATGAAGAACCTGCGCCAGGTGCAGGAGAACGCCCAGGCAGCGCGCAACAGCGAGATGGGCATGGAGGAGCGGGAACTGCTGCTGGAGTACGCGGCGGCCACTGACCACCTCTACTGCCGGGGTTGCGGCCAACTGTGCGAGAGCCAGCTGCAGGCGCCCCTGCAGGTGGCCGACACCCTGCGCTACCGGATGTACAGCGAGAACTACGGCGAGCCGGAGCGGGGCCGGGCCCTGTACGCGGCCCTGCCCGCCGAAGCCAGAAGGATCGAGGGGGTGGATTTCAGCGCGGCCGAGGCGGCCTGTCCGCACCGGCTGCCCATCGGGGCGCTGATGCGCGAGGCAGCCCAGAAGCTGGCCTGAGTCCAGCCAGGAACGAGGCGAGCCCCGGGGGCCACCCTCCGGGGCTCTTTCATTTGGCCTGACCAGCCCGCAGTTGTGCCACCTCGCGCTGCAGCCGGTCCACCCGGCGGCGCAGGCGCTCAAAGGCCCGGCGCACTGGCTCGGGAAGGGGGGCGCAGTGCTCGCAGTGGGAGCGGGTGGCCAGGCTCTGGTGGCCCGGGTACTCGTAGGCTTCGCTGCAGGCGCGGCAGATGCGGCGGTCGCTCACAGATGCGTTTTTATTTCCTCGTATTCGGGGAAACGGCCTTCGCGGAGCTTGGAGAAGACCAGCACGCCGTCCACGCTCACCTCGAAGCAGCCTCCCGAACCTGGGACCAGGGTGAGGCCGGCGATGTGCTGCTTGTATTCCTTGAGAACGCTTTCCGCCAAACTGGCGGCTTTGGGGAGATAGTTTCAGGAGGTGCAGTACTGGATGCGGATTTCCTTGGCCATGGCGTAAATCCTCCTTCTAGGGGGTAAATATAGGGCAGGGGCTGGGTCTGCGAAACCGCCGCGGCCTCAGGCGAAGGGCCCCAGCAAGGCCAACGCTGCCCCGCCCAGCTTCCCGAGGTTGTATCCCCCCTCCTGCACCACCAGCGTGGGCAGGCGTAGGCCGGCCAGCTTTTCCCCGATGCGTTTCAGGCCCTCCAGCGACACGGCAAAATCCCCCAGCGGATCGCCGGCCAAGAGGTCGAAGCCGGCCGAGAGCACCAGGTAGTCCGGGCCGAAACTCTGGATGAGAGCCAGGGCCTGGTCCAGGGTTTCGAGGTAGCACTGGTCGGCGGTGCCGGCGGGCAGAGGGAAATTGCGGGTGCAGCCCTCGCCTTTCCCCTTCCCGCGCTCGTCGGCGAATCCCCAGAAAAAAGGGTAGGCGTGGTCCGGATCGGCGTGCAGAGAGAGGAAGAGCACCTGATCCGAGGCATAGAAGATTTCCTGGGTGCCGTTGCCGTGGTGGTAGTCGATGTCCAGCAGGGCCACGCGCCCCCCCAGGCGGGTGGCGGCCAGGGCCGCGTTGTTGAGATAACAGTATCCCCCGCACAGGGCAGTGGCCGCGTGGTGGCCAGGCGGCCGGCACAGGGCGTACACCGCTTTTCCCCCCCCCAGCAGCAACTCGGCGGCGCTCTGGGCGCAGTGGGCGGCGGCCAGGGCCGCCTCATAGGTGCCCCCGACAATGGGGGTGGTGTCGAAGCAGTAGTATCCGGTCTGGTTGACCAGGTCGGCGGGGCGGCGGCCACCCTGGGCAAAGGTCACGGGCACCACTCCAGAGGCGGGCTCGCTGGCTTTCACCCAGGCGGGATAGATGCCTTCGAGGAAGTGCAGGTACCCGGGGTCGTGGATCTTGCGGAGTAGATCGGCGGGATGGGCCGAGGGGGGGACGATCTGGAATCCTGGAGTTGCTCGCAGCGCTTGGAGAATGGTTTCGGCCCGCTGGGGGCATTCGAAATAGGGGGTGTAGCCCTCTCGGGTGAGTTCGCGTTCAGGGGCATGGTGTTGGTGGATATCGCTGTAGACGACTTTCATGGGTTGTGCTCCTCAGCGACACGGGTATGCCCTCTCTGGCCTTTCCCCAGGCGCGTCCTTCTCCCTCGCGCGCTTCGCTCCGCTACCCAACCCCCTACCACGCGGACTTCCCGTCCCGGCCACTCCCCGGGAAAGGCCGCCGGGGCATCTCCCGTATCGCTATGGTTATCGGAGTTGCGGATAGCGGTCAGCCAGGGTTTCGGTGGGGGCGGCCTGGCGCAGCTCCCCCTGTAGGTCGATGGCCACGGTCTGGCAGAGGGGTTTGATGAAGCGCTGGGCCAGGGTCTGCACATAGGCGCCCTGGGCCGGCAGCATGAGGACATCCCCGGGGCGCAGCCCCTCCCCGTAGCAGGCGTAGCCCCATAGATCGTGGGGGGTACAGAGGCTGCCGTAGACCCGGCAGGGCTTTTGGACCAGGGCCGGCTGCGAGAGGTTGATGAGCGGCGTGTGCTCGCCTTCGAGGCGCTCCCACCCCAGGAGATTGGTGCCCCCGTCGGTGATGGCCAGCTGGGGAGTCTTGACATCCGCCACCCGCAATAACAAGTGTACAGCCTGATTGGCCAGGTACCGGCCCGGCTCCAGCCACATCTCCAGTCCCCCGGGCAGATGGTCCTGGAAGGCGTCCATGATCTGGCGGGCCATGGCCTCGATGGGCTGGACCGGGTGGAGCAGGTATTCCAGATTCCAGTCGGGCGGCGGACCCTCGGCGGGAGCCAGGCCCAGGAGGCTGAGCAGGCGGCCACGGCGGGTCAGCCAGGGGTAGGCGGCTTCGTCGCCCTCGGGATAGTACCCCCCGCCGATATCGGCGAACCTCCAGCCCGAGGGCGGGGCGCACTGGCCCAGCGCCGGGCCCAGTTCCGTTAGGGTGCGCAGGTACCCGCCAGCCTGGCGGTTCCAGCTGAGGTGGAACTGCACTCCCTCCAGGTGCACGTGGGGCTGGAGGCCGGCCTGGGCAGTGAACTCGGGCAGGGCGGTGAAGGGGATGCCGAACTTGGTCCACAGGCCGTGGCCCTGGGTGTTGAGACGGACTCCGGCGCGGATGGTGGTCTGGCTGCGGGCGGCCAGGGCTCCGAGGCGTTCCAGCTCCAGGAAACTGTCCAGGTGCACGGTCACCCGCTGGGCATGGCGCAGGGCCAGCTCCAGCTCTTCGTCGGTCTTGGCCGGGCCGCTGAGCACGATGCGCTCAAAGCCGCAGCGCAGGGCCAGTTCCAGCTCCAGCCCCGAGGAGGCGTCGGCGGCCAGGCCGGCCCGCTGGATGGCCTGCACCAGGCAGAGGGTGGGGTTGGCCTTGAAGGCGTAGTGGGGGCGGGCTACCAGGCCCTGGCGGGCAAAGGCCACGGTGAAGCGCTGGATCTGGGCTTGCAGGGCAGGCTCCTCGAAGAGATACTGGGGGGTGCCGAAACGGCGGGCCGCCTCCAGGTACCGCGGGCGATTTTCCAGCACCTGTTCGACCAGGCCGGTCAGTTCGCCGCGGTACAGGGGGTGGTCGTCCTGGGCGAGCAGTTGTTGGAGGGCGGCGAGGAGGGCAGGGTCGATGGGTTTCATCTCTCTACAGGGAGGGGATCTGCTTCCAGTTCCAGGGCGATGAGGTCGTTCAGCTCTTCGATCAGGGGGGGCAACTGCTCCTCTCCCTGGCAGCGCACTAGGCAGGCGGCCAGGATGCGGTCGTCGTAGCTGCCTTCCCAGCAGCGCAATTCCTCGCCGGGCAGGTGGTAGGGTTCGACCTGGACCACTGCTGGGTGGGCCTCAAGGGCGCTGAAATCCACGGCGCGGATCAGGCCGCTGCGGGTGGTCATCAGGTGGAGGGCCGCCAGAGACGCTGGTTGGGACAGATCGGGGAAGTCGGGCGGCTGACCCAAGGCCACCTGGCAGGCGGCGCGGATGGGATCGTACCCGGTGGTGTGGAGGCAGAGGTCGGGCAGGCAGTCGCCCCCCGGGCGCAGGGCCATCTCTAACAGATACGGGGTGCCCCGGTTGAGGATGGAGTCCACCATGACGATGCCCCGCTCCACGCCCAGGGCCAGGGCCCCGCGCTGGTAGGTGTCCAATAGTTTTTCCCGCAGGGCCGCCGGCACCCGGGCGGGGAAGTAGGCGCCCACCAGGCCGGCCAGGCTCTCCTGGGGCAGCAGGTATTTCTCGGTCAAACGCAACAGCCTGGCCCGGCCCTCTTCCAGATAGAAATCGGCGCTGAACTCGCGGCCCCGGACAAAACCCTGGGCCAGATAGGGGGCTCCTTCCAAGCCTTGCTCCAGGCGGTGGTGCGCTGCACCCAGTTCCCCGGGCTGCTCCACCTTGAGCACCCACTCGCTGCCGCTGCGGTCAGTGGGCTTGAGGATCCAAGGGCCGGGGTGCTGGGCGGCGAATTCCCGCAGCTCCTCCTCGCTGTGGACCAGGCAGGTGGGCGGGGTGGAGACGCCCGCCCGCATCCACGCCAGGGCGGCGCGGCCCTTGTCGCGGCTCAGGCCAATGGCCGCCGGAGAGTGAAAAGGCACTCCCAGGAGCGGGGCGAGCGCGGCGGCCAGGGGCAGGTACTCGCAGATGAAGCAGGTCAGGCCGCGGTAGCGCAGTTGCCGTGCCCCGGCGTACCTGTCGAGCGCTCGGCGAGCGGCCTGGGGATCGCCGAGGTCGGCGGCCACCACCCGGGGATGATCGGCGAGCAAGGCAGCGCGCTCAGGAGTGGCGAGGAAGAGGGCGGCGGGACAATGGCGGCGCACCCGCGCGGCGTAGTCAGCGCTGGGCTGGATGACGACCAGGCTCACTGCAGCGCCAGGGCAGGAACAGCAGCGGGGGCGATGTGGAAGTGGATCCGGGTGTAGAGTTCCTCCAGGGCGGCTTCGGCCTCCTCCGGAGTGGCGCCGCGCACACTGAGATAACCCAGGAACTCGAAGCCCTCGGGAGGGGTGAGGACCGAGTCGCCGGGGGAGACCTCGAACTCGAGTTCGCTGACGCGCGGGTCGCGGCTCACCGCCTCGATGCCCTCGATGGCTTCGAGGGTACCCGAGGCCGGGGGCAGGAAGTAGCGCATCCTCATGCAGCAGCGGGGGCGGAGGTCGGGGTAGAAGCGGGTCTGGCCGCAGGCCAGGCGCAGGCCTTCCTCGTAGATGTCGATCCCCATGACCTGCTGCAGGAAATCGGCGATATTGTCGGCTCCCCGCCGCGCCGCCACCTCCAGCACAAAGACGCCCTCGGGGTTGACCTTGACCTCGCAGTGGAAACAGGAGCGCTGCAGGCCCAGGGCGCGCACGGCCCGGGTCACCACCTGCTCGATCTCTTCCTCCCGCTCGGGACCCAGGCGGGTGGGCATCCACTCCTCGTACTCCAGGAAGTAATCGGAGCCCTTGATCCGCTCGATCTCGATCACCCCCAGGCAGGTGATCGCTTCGCCGCAGGCCAGGCCATCGAGGCTGAACTGCTGGCCGGGGATGAACCCTTCGAGGAGGAAATCGTCCTCGGGCGAGAAGATCTCCTCCGGTGGAATGCCCAGACCCTGGGGGGGCAGCCAGAATTCAAAAGGGTACTGGGGGTTGTGCTGGGGGTAGTCGCGGATATAGGCCCGCACGTCCTCCAGCCGGGCGGCGATCTGCACTTGGGTGTGGCCCGGGGTCAGCCGGGTGACCCCGTAGCTGGAAGAGCCGCTGATGGGTTTGAGCACCATGGGCCGGCCGGCTTGCTGCAGCAAAGCGTGGATCTGGTCTGCCGAGCGCACCAGGTGGAAGGGCGGGGTGGGCAGGCCCGCCTGCTGGAGGGTCTGCCTCATCAGATACTTGTTGCGGGCGCGCAGGGCGGCCCGCGGCGGATTGCCGGGCAGGCCCAGGTGGCGGGCGACCAGGCTGGCGGCGATCACCCCGCTCTCCGAAAAGCTCAGCACCCCGGAAAGGGGATGGTCGCGGTGGAGGCTGGCGGCGATGGCCAGGGTCTGATGCAGGTCTTCCTGGTAATCCCAGTCCACCACCTGGTCGAAGCAGAGGCGATCGGCGGTGGTGGGCCGCTTTTTGATCAACGAGAAGCGGAAACCCCGCTGCCGCAGGCGGGCCAGGTAGGGGCGCGGATCTCCGGCAGTGTGGATGAGGAGCAGGTGCGGAACCTCAGCCGCCATGGACGTATTCCTGCAGGGCCTCTTCCGGCTGGATCAGGAAGGCATTTTCCAGGCGGCTGGAACGGGTTTCGAGCCGGCGCTGGGCCTCGCGGTAGTTCCGCCCCCAGACACTGATCCAGGCCAGGTTGTCGTAGCCTTCGGGCGGGATCTGCACCTGGTCGCCGGGGTGCTTGGTGAGCACCACCTCGATCAGGTTGCGGCTGCGGCGCAGGGCGCGGGTGGACTGCAGCACCACCCGCCCGGGGCGGTCTGGGACCAGGGTGCGGGAGATGGCGCAGCCATGGGCCGGCATTTCGGGATGCACCGGCAGGTCCAGGGAGACGCGGATGTTTTCCTCGGCCAGGTCGATGTCGTAGACCCGTTTCACCAGGGCGTGGATGCAGTCGCCGCCCATGCGCGCGCCGATCTCGACGATGCGCGGTCCTTCCGGGGTGATCTTGACCTCGGCGTGGATCCCCGAGTTTTCGAGTGCCAGGGCCCGCACCCCGCGGGCCACCATCTGGCGGATGTCCTGCTGGATTGCCAGGGGCAGACGGGAGGGGGTGCACTCCCCCCGCTCGATGAAGGAGGGCTCCAGCATCTTGGCCTTGTCGATGATGGCATAGAAGGTCACCCGGCCGTGCTGAACCACCCCTTCGATGCTGACTTCGGGGCCGGTGAGATAACCTTCGAGGACAAAGTTGCCGTTGGGATAAGAGTAGATGCAGTCCTGTACCCGGACCCGGCGGCGCACCTCGCGGAAAACCTCCAGGGCTTCCTGGGTCGAATCCACCCGGGTGACCCACTCGCTGTCAGAGCCCCACTCGGGCTTGAGCACCGCGGGCAGGCCGATCTCTTCGCAGGCCTTCAGCAGGGTCGCCGGACTGGAGACCCGCGCAAAGGGGGGCACCGGGATGCCGGCCTTGAGGAAGGCCTGGCGCATGCGGAACTTGCTGCGCGAACGCAGGGCCGAGGCGGGGCTGTTGCCGCGCAGCCCCAGGCGCTGGGCCACCAGCGCGCAGGTGGGCACGTCCTCTTCCCAGAAGGTGACCACCCCGTCCAGGCTCGCCTGGGCGTGCAGATCGCCGGCCAGATCGAGGATGCGGGGCAGCGACAGCCCGGCAGTGATCAGGGTCTGGCGGGCATAGGCCACCGCCCAGTTCTGTTCGGGATTGAAGAGAAAGATATCGAGACCAAGGGCCGAAGCGGCATCGAAGGTGAGCCGCTTTTTGGGCGAACCGCTGTGGATGAACAGCAGCTTGGGGGGGGCTGAAGAACTATTCAGGTCGTCCATCGGCAACTAGAGCCCTCCATAGGAAAGAAAATGAAGAGTGTACCTGTGGCGGTGTGCGGGGAAGAAACACAGAGTGGACATAGGCTGACTCCTCGCAGTGAAAGCGAAGCGAAAAGACCGCAGTTGGGCGGGGGAGAGGACGGGCTGACCAGCGCGGTCGTCAACAGCAGTGCAGGGAGCGGATGAAAACCCGATCGTGCGCGTATTTGCAGGCAGGGGACGCGATTGTTGTCCCTCCGACATCCCTTCTCACATCCCTGGAGGATGCATATCCTCCGCGTCTTGTAGCACCAGCAGGGGGGGGCGCCTCGTTGCAATCACAGAACTTTTGTTAATTATAGAATTTTTCACCCAAATGTCAAGAAAAAATTAAAAAACAAAGTAAGTGTAATTAAAATAATAGATTATCACAAATAGGTTCACCTGGACGGCCTCGTCTCCATACAAGCTATTGTGGTCTGGTGGGTATTCGGGACTACAAGTAATTGTAGTTTGCAAAGAGCAGAGCAGCTGCTCAAAATTCCAGGTGTAAAGAGGAGAAGCCCGAGCGTCAGGGACTGGCCAGGTGACGGGCGATGCACCCGGCCAGGTGGTCGATCAGGCGATCGAGACCGCTGTCGACCCGGTGGGCTGAAGCCAGGCAGACGTCCTCCGGCGCTGGCGGGGCCTTATCGGGAGGGGCGCCGCTCTGGCGATCCCTGGTCCCCATCCTCCCTGGCCAGGATGGCCAGAGGGATCAGGACACAGTACCCGGCGACCAGCAGCAAGGGCGCCAGGGTCAGGGAGAGAAAGCCATCAGCTGGCGGGATGCTCAGGGCCAGATAGCCCAGGGCGATGGTGGCCAGGCCGATGGCGAGGAGGGTCCAGTTCTTGCGGGTGAAGGGCAGCTCGCGCAGCAGGGCCATGACCGGTTACCTCTTTTCCTTGATGCGGGCGGCCTTGCCCTTGCGGGTGCGCAGATAGAAGAGCCGGGCGCGGCGCACCTTGCCGCGGCGGATGTTCTCGATGCGGGCGATGCGGGGCGAGTGCAGGGGGAAGATGCGTTCCACTGCCACGCCCTGGGTGACCTTGCGCACGGTGAAGGTCTCCTGGATACCGCTGCCCTTGCGCTGGATGACGTCGCCTTCAAACACCTGGATGCGCTCCTTTTCGCCCTCGATCACCCGCACGTGGATGCGCAGGGTGTCGCCGGAGCGGAACTCGGGGATGTCGGTCTTGAGCTGGTGCGAAGTGACTTCGCGGAGGATACGGGCGTCCATGATCTACCTCTCTGTGTTGGTTGGGCTGGTATCAGCACGCTGCTTGGGATTTGTTCGCTGCCGCTGGCAGGGCCCGGGTCCACTCCTCGACGAGACGCTGCTCCTCCTCGTCCAGTTCCGCCCTGGCCAGCAGGTCGGGCCGCCGTTCAAAGGTGCGGCGCAGCGCCTGGCGGCGGCGCCAGGCGCGCACCTGCTGGTGATCGCCGCTGAGCAGCACCTGGGGCACGGCCTCGCCGGCAAAGACGGCAGGCCGGGTGTACCAGGGGCAGTCCAGCAGGTCCTCCTGGAAGGAGTCCTCGAGGGCGGAGGAGAAATTGCCCAGCACGCCCGGGATGAGCCGCACCACTGCGTCGAGGACCACCAGGGCGGCCGGTTCGCCGCCGGTGAGGACATAGTCGCCGGTGGAGATCTCCTGGTCGATGTGCCGCCGGCGGATGCGTTCATCCACGCCCTTGTAGTGGCCGCACAGCAGGACCAGGTGGGGCTCCAGCGAGAGTTCGACGGCCAGGCGCTGGTCAAAAGGCACGCCGTCGGCGCTCAGCAGGATGCAGCGGCCCCTGGCCAATTGGAGGGCCTCCCAGGCCCGCGCCACCGGTTCGGGCTTGATCACCATGCCCCCGCCCCCGCCATAGGGCGTGTCGTCCACGGTGCGGTGGCGATCGCCGGCAAAGTCCCGCAGGTCGTGGACGGCAATCTGGACTGAGCCCTGGCTGCAGGCCCTGGCCACCATGCTGGTGGCCAGCGGCGAGCGGAAGAATTCGGGGAAGAGGGTGACCAGTTCGATCTTCATGCCAGCAGTTCCTCGACGCCCCGGACCACCACCCGCCTCTGGGCCGGAGAGACCTCCACCACGAAATCCCCCACCGCGGGGATCAGGAATTCCCCCCCACCCCCGGCGGGGCGCACCACGTAGGCGTCGGTGGTGGGCAGTGGCAGGACCTCGGCGATCTGCCCCAGGAGCGCCCCGGCTTCGGTCTCTACCCGGCAGCCGATCAGGTCGGCCACGTAGAAGGTGTCGGGCGGGAGCGGGGCCGCCTCCTCGGGAGCGATGGTCAGATAGCCCTTGACCAGCAATTCCCTGGCCTCCTCGCAGGTGTCGATCCCGGCGAACTTGAGGACCAGGGCGCGGCCTTCGACCCGCCAGTTTTCCAGGCGCAGCCGGCGCTCCTGGTGCCCCTCCTTGGCTAGGACCACCTCGGAGAGCCGGGCAAAGCGCTGCGGATCGCGGGTCAGGGGCTCTACCTTCACCTGGCCTTTCACCCCTTTGGCGCGGGTGACGTAGCCGACGGCGATGCGCTCGGTGGGGCGGGCCTCCATGGCCGGGCCAATTCAGGCGGCTCAGACCTGGGTCTCGCCTTCAGGCGGGGGCGGCTGTCCCTTGAGCTTGCGCCGTCTGGCGGGCTTCTCGCGGGTCAGGGCATGTTCGCGCACCTTGCCCTCCAGTCCCTGCAGACGCGCCAGGATGCCCTGGCTCTTGAACAGGGTCTGGACCGTGGCGGTCATCTGGGCGCCGCGCTTGAGCCAGAGCAGGGCGGCGGCCTCGTCGATGTTGACCTTGGCGTAGAGCGGGTCATAGGTGCCCATCTGGGCGAGGGTCTGGCCGTCGCGCGGGGCGTCGGCCTTGACCGCCACCAGCCGGTAGAAGGGCCGTTTGGTGCGCCCCATTCTCTTCAGACGCAACTTGATCACTGACGCACTCCTTTCTGGAGTTTCACTGGGGAAAAGGTAGTCTGAGTTTGGTCCTGCCGGGTCTGAAACGGTTCATCTGCTTCATCATCTTCTGCATGGCTTCGAACTGCTTGACCAGCCGGTTGACGTCCTGGATGGTGGTGCCGCTGCCCCTGGCGATGCGCCGGCGCCGGCTGCCGTTGAGGACCTGGGGGTTGCGGCGCTCGATGGGGGTCATCGAATTGATGATGGCCTCCACCTGCACAAAGGCCCGGTCGTCCACGCCCTGGACGGCCTTGCCGACCCCGGGGATCATGCCCAGCAACTGGTCGAGGGGCCCCATCTTCTTGATGGCCTGGAGCTGCTCGAAAAAATCCTCGAAGGTGAAGGCCTCCTTGCGCAGCCGGGCCTCCAGCTTCTGGGCCTGCTCGCGCTCGAAGGCCTGCTCGGCCTTCTCGACCAGCGAGAGGATGTCGCCCATCCCCAGGATGCGCGAGGCCATCCGGTCCGGGTGAAAAGGCTCCAGGGCCTCCAGCTTCTCGCCGGTGCTGACGAACTTGATGGGCTGGCCGGTGACCTGGCGGATGGAGAGGGCCGCCCCGCCCCGGGCGTCGCTGTCCATCTTGGTCAGCAGGCAGCCGGTGAAGGAGAGGTACTGGTAGAAACGGCTGGCCGTCTCCACCGCGTCCTGGCCCAGCATGCTGTCGGCCACGAAGAGGATCTCGTGGGGAGAGGTCTGGCGCTGGATCTGGGCCAGCTCCTCCATCATCTCCTCGTCGATGCTCAGCCGCCCGGCGGTGTCGAAGATGACCGCGCTGCGGTTGGTGCGCCGCCCTTCCTCCACCCCCTGCCTGCAGATGGCCACCGGATCGGCGCCGGCCGGCTGGGTGTAGACCGGCACGCCGATGGACCGGCCCAGGGTCTGCAACTGCTCCACCGCGGCAGGGCGGTAGATGTCGGCGGCCACCAGCAGGGGAGGCCGGCCCTGGCTCTTGAAGCGGAGGGCCAGCTTGCCGGCGGCGGTGGTCTTGCCGCAGCCCTGCAGGCCCACCATCATGATCACCGTGGGCGGATGGTCCGAGAGTTTGAGCGGGCTGGCGACCCCTCCCAACAGGGTCACCAACTCCTCGTAGACCACCTTGATGACCTGCTGGCCGGGCGTCAGGCTCTTCAGGACGTCCTGGCCGTTGGCGCGTTCTTTGATCCGCTGGAGGAAATCTCTGGCGACCTTGAAGTTGACATCGGCGTCGAGCTGGGTGCGCCGGACCTCGCGCAGGGCCTCGTCGATGTCCTTCTCGGTGAGCCTGCCCTGGCCCCGCAGTTTCCGGAAGACCTCCTCGAAGCGCTCGGAAAGGCGATCGAACATGATACAACACCGGTTAAATCGAAAAATATCAATATAGATTTTAAAGGGGAATCCGGCAATAGCCCCGCCGGTCAGCGGCCGGCCAGGCTGCGGATGGCCGCTGCCGGATCTGCGGCCCCGAACACCGCCGAGCCGGCCACGATGATCCCCACCCCGGCCTGGCGGCAGGAGAGGGCGTTCTGGGGATTGATGCCCCCGTCGATCTGGATGGGCACCTGCAGATGATCCTGGTCCAGGCGGGTGCGCAGGGCGCGGACCTTGTCCAGGGAGGCGGGCAAGAAAGGCTGGCCGCCGAATCCGGGCTGCACCGACATGATCAGGATCAGGTCGGTGTGGGCGAGGAAGGGGAACAGCCCTTCCACCGGGGTGGCCGGGTTGATAGTCAGGCCGCATTCCAGTCCCAGGCCGCGGATCTGGGCGAGGACGGGGAGGGGATCGGGGCAGACCTCGAGGTGGACGGTGAGCGAATCGGCGCCGGCCTCCTTGAAGGCCTGCAGGTACCTGGCTGGAGCGGATATCATGAGATGGGTGTCGAGCTTTAGTCGTGTCACCTTGCGCACCGACTCGATCACCGGGAGGCCGAAACTGAGGTTGGGCACGAAATGGCCGTCCATGACGTCGAGGTGGAGCAGGTCGGCGCCGGCCTCTTCCACGCGGGCGATTTCCTCGGCCAGCCGGGCGAAGTCAGCGGCCAGCAGGGAAGGGGCGACCAGGGCAGTGGGCATGGCTCATTCCTCCGTGGGAGAAGCCGAGCCCTCGGGCTGGGCACTGCTATCGGCAGCGGCCTGTTGCACGCTCAGCACCAGGTCGATGGGGGTGCCGCGCAGGGCCCGGCGGGGTGGGGCGACGCTCTGGGAGAGCACGGTGCCGGCCGGCACGCCGTTGTCCACCTGCTCCTGGATCTGGCCCATGACCATTTCGTACTTCCTGAGCGAATCCTCGACCGCGTCGATGCGCAGCCCGCGCAGATCGGGCACCCGTTTGGGCTGGGAGGCCGGCCCGCTGCTGATCTTGAGGTCCACCCTGCCGCCCAGGGGCAGGCGGGTGCCGGCCTTGGGCTGCTGGAGGATGACGGCGCCCTCGGGGAAGCGGTCGGAGGAGAGGTAGGCCAGATCGCCCAGGCGCAGGTGGCTGCTCTCCAACTTGAGGCGGGCGTCGCGCGGGCTGCCGCCAGTGACTGCGGGCACGGAGTAGAGGCGGGAACCCAGGCTGATGTCCACCGAGACCCGCCGGCCCTTTTTCACCAGTTGCTTTTCGGCGGGGGTCTGGTCGACGATCAAGCCGGCGGCGAGGGTGGCGTGGTTCACGCTGTCGCGGATGCCCAGGCGCAGTTCCCGTTGGCGCAACTGCCGGCGGGCCTGTTCGACGGTGAGGCCTTCGAGCTTGGGCACGTGGACCTTGCCCACGTCGACCACGTAGGGCATGAGCACCTGGTCGAAGACCAGCAGGTAGACCGCCAGGGTGGCCAGGATCACCCCCCCGAGGATGGCGGCGGAGCGCAGCGGACCGCTCACTGGATACCCCGGCGGATGCGGGCGGCAAAGCAGCCATCGCCTGGTTCGCGGCCGGGCAGGGTCTGCACGTAGGCGCCGGCCCAGGGTTGGTCGGGGAAGAAGGGTGCCGCCGGTTCCAGCCGGGCAGCGGGGGTGGCGCCCAGAAAGCGCTCCACCACCCCGTCATTTTCCTCTGTTTCGAGGCTGCAGGTGCTGTAGACCAGCACCCCTCCCGGGCGCAGTCGGGCAAAGGCACGGCAGAGCATGGCGTACTGGGCGGCGCTGAGGGCCGGCAACTGCTCGGGGTGCTTGCGCCAGCGCACGTCGGGGTGGCGGGCCAGGGTGCCGGTGGCGCTGCAGGGGGCATCGACCAGCACCCGGTCGAAGGGGCCGCTCTGACCGCTGCGGGCGTCCTCGACCAGGAGGCGGAGGCTGCGCAGCCCTAGCCGCTGCTGGTTCTCGCGCAGGCGGCCCAGGCGCCGGGCCGACAGGTCGGCGGCCACCACCAGGCCCTGGTCCTGCATCTGGACGGCCAGTTGGGTGGCCTTGCCCCCGGGGGCACTGCAGGCGTCCAGCACCCGTTCACCGGGTTGGGGTTGCAGCAGGGCGGCGGGCAGTCCGGCGTTGATGTCCTGCACCTGGCAGTGGCCCTCGCGGAAGGAGGCGGACTGGAAGAAGGATTCGCTGTCTTCGAGGGCGAAGAAACCAGGCAGGAACCCGGCGGGCCGGGCCGTTTCCGGGGGGCTGGCGTTGCGCAGGGGGTTGAGGCGCACATAGAGGGGGGGCTGCTGGTTGTCGGCCTGCAAGAGGGCCTCGGCCGGGGCCGCTCCCCAGCGGACCAGCCAGCGCTCCACCAGCCAGCGGGGGTGGGAGTGGCACACGGAGAGATGGCCGGCCAGGTCCTCCCCGCGCTCGGGCAGGGGCGGGCAGGCGGCGGTGGCGGCCACCCGGCGCAGCACGGCATTGACCAATTTGGGCACTCCCCGCGTGGCGTGGCGTTTAGCCAGTTCGACGGCCGTGTGGACCGCCGCCCGGGAAGGGACCTTGTCCAGGTGGAGGAGCTGATAGGCGCCCAGGCGCAGGATCTGGCGGGCAGCGGGCGAACAGCTCTCCAGAGGGCGGCGCGTGAAGCGGCCCAGGATCCAGTCCAGCTGCGCCTGCCAGCGCGTCACCCCCAGCACCAGGTGGCGCGCAAAGCGGCGGTCGCGCGCGATGGGCAGCCGCTCTTCGAGGCCTTCGAGAAATTGGTCGAGGGGGGCGCCGGTGGCTTCGAAGTCGCAGAGCAGGCGCAGGGCCAGGGCCCGGGCGGGATCGCTGAATTTCATAGACAGGAGGATGAGGGCTGGGCCATAATGTAGGGCCCTCAGCGGGTGCCGAGCAAGGGCGGGGCTGTCTTGACGGGTCCGGAGGGGGGGCCTATACTTGTGCAACCATCCCCTCCCCTGTCCTGTACCTGCCGATCTGCAGAGCACCCGTCCATGCGCCGCTATCCAGTGTGGGACATCCGTCACTCCCAGCCCTACGACTCGCTGCTGGAGGCCCTGCTGGCCAGCCGCGGTCTGAGTTGGGCCGACCTGGCCATCGATCCGGAGAACCTGCATCCGCCCGAATTGCTGACCGACCTGGAGCGGGGGGTGGCCCGCCTCGAAGCGGCCATCCGCAAAGGCGAGCGGATCGCGGTCTTCGGCGACTACGACGCCGACGGGATCACCAGCACCGCCCTGCTGCTGGATTTTCTGGAGCAGGCCGGGGCGGATTGCAGCTATCTGCTGCCCGACCGGCATCGCGACGGGTACGGGATCAGGCCCGCGGCGGTCCAGCAGGTGGCCGCCCAGGGAGCCGGAGTGATCGCCACCGTGGACAACGGGGTTTCGGCTTTCGAGGCCCTGGAACTGGCCCGCAGCCTGGGCATCGACGTGGTGGTCATCGACCACCACCAGCCCCAGGAGCAATTGCCCCCGGCTCACAGCCTGATCAACCCCAACCGCCGCGACTGCGCCTATCCCTTCAAAGGGCTGGCCGGGGTGGGGGTCACCTTCAAGGTGGTGCAGGCTCTCAGCCAGGGCTTCATGGAGGGGGACCAGCGGCGGCGCTACCTCAACGGGCTGCTGGATCTGGTGGCCCTGGGCACGGTGGCCGACGTGATGCCGGTGCTGGGGGAGAACCGGGTGCTCATCCACCGTGGCCTCAAGGCCATGGCCCAGACTACCAGGCCCGGGCTGCGCCAGCTCAAGGTCGCCGCCGGCTGTGGCGACCGGCCTCTGACCACCTCGGTGGTGGGTTTTCAGCTGGCCCCGCGCCTGAACGTGGCCGGCCGCCTAGCTTCTCCGGAACTGGCGTTGCGCCTCCTGCGGGCCAAAAGCGACAGCGAGGCCATGGTGCTGGCTGGAGAACTCAACAGCCTCAACAGCCGGCGCCAGCAGTTGCAGCGGGCGGCTTTCCGCGAGGCCGAGGGGCTGGTCAGTCCCGAGGAGCTGGACGCCGAGCGCATCTTGGTGGTGCTGGGCGAGACCTGGGAGTTGGGGGTCATCGGGCTGATCGCCGGCAAGCTGGCCGAGCGTTTCGCCCGGCCGGCCGTGGTCTGCACCGAGGCGGGCGAGCAGGGGCTGTATGTGGGCTCGGCGCGTAGCATTCCCGGCTACGATATCGGCGCGGCTGTCAGCGCCTGCGCCACCCACCTGACCACCTACGGGGGCCACAGCGGGGCCGCGGGCTTCTCCCTGGCGCCGGCGGCCTTCGAGTCCTTCAGGGCCGCCCTCATCGACCACGCCCAGGCCCACCTCTCCGCCGAGGATCTGCAGGCCCGCCTGCAGGTGGACCTGGTCATCCAGCCCCGCGACCTGGGGCTGCAGACTTTGGAGGCGCTGAGCCGGCTCGAACCCTTCGGCAACGGCAACCAGGCCCCGGTCTTCGCCCTGCGCGACTGCCGGCTCAAGCGCTGCGACCGCATCGGCAAGGAAGGGGCCCACCTCAAGCTGGGACTCGAAGTCGGGGGCCAGTCCTGCACCGCGGTGTGGTGGAACCAGGGAGAGGTGGCCGCGCAACTGGGCGTGGGACAACCCCTGGCTGCGGCCTTCGAGCTGGAGGAGGACACCTACGCGGGCAGGGGCGGCGTGCAGTTGGTGCTCAAGGATCTGTCCCCATCACCCATCTGAACACCGAGCGCCTAGATGATAAGCTCAGAGTACACCCGAGAACTGCTGGCTGAAGGCCGGGACACCAAAATCTTATTAGTGGTCGTCGACGGCCTGGGCGGCCTGCCCGATCCGCGCAGCGGCAAATCGGAGTTGGACACCGCCCGTCTGCCCAATCTGGACGCCCTGGCCGCCTCGGGCAGCTGCGGCCTGATCTGGCCCCTGGGTCCGGGCTTCACCCCGGGCAGCGGGCCGGCCCATCTGGCTCTCTTCGGGTACGATCCGTGGAAACACCAGATCGGCCGGGGCGCCCTCTCCGCCATGGGCCTGGGCCTGGATTTCCGGGCCGGCGACGTGGCGGCCCGGCTCAATTTCTGCACCGTGGACGACCAGGGCCGGGTGAGGGACCGCCGCGCCGGCCGCATCCCCACCGAGAAAGGCCGGCAGCTGTGCGAAAAGCTGGCCGCCATCCGCATCCCCGGCATCGAGGTGTCCATCGCCCCGGAGATGGAGTACCGGGCCGCGGTAGTCTTCAGGGGCGAAGGCCTGGAGGACGAGGTGAGCGACTCGGACCCCCAGGTGACCGGAGTGCCCCCCCATCCCCTGGAGGCGCGCCGCCAGGGATCTGCGCGCACGGTGGAGGTGGCCGACGCCTTTCTGACCCAGGCCCGCCAGGTGCTGCGCGGGGAAGAGCCCGCCAACATGGTGCTGATCCGCGGCTTCGGGCGTTATCCGGTGCTGCCGCAGATGGGCGAGATCTACGGACTCAAGGCCCTGGCCGTCGCCGGGTACCCTATGTACCGGGGCGTGGCCTCGGCGGTGGGCATGGACACGGTGGAGACCGACTGGCACCTGGATCAGGAACTCGCCGTGCTGCGGACCCGCTGGGCCGAGTACGATTTTGTCTACCTGCACGTCAAGAAGACCGACAGCGCCGGCGAGGACGGGGATTTTGCCAGAAAGGTGGAATTGCTCGAGGAGGTGGACCAGTTCGTCCCCCGCTTCCTGGAGCTAAAGCCCGAGGTGTTCATCCTCACCGGAGACCACTCCACCCCCTCGGTCATGCGCAGCCACAGCTGGCATCCGGTGCCCCTGGTGCTGCAGAGCCCCTGGGCCATGGCCGATGGTCTGCCCGGCTTTGCGGAGCGCCACTGCCGCGCCGGCAGCCTGGGGATGCTGCCCTCCACGGCGGTGATGGCCCTGGCCCTGGCCCACGCCCGCCGGCTGGAGAAGTTCGGCGCATGAGCGGCTATCTGGAACAGCGATGATCCACCCGGTGCGCATCGCCCATCGCGGGGCTTCGGGGGCAGGCCTGGCGCCCGAGAACACCCTGGCGGCCTTTGAGCAGGCCATCCAGCTGGGGGTGGACCTCATCGAGCTGGACGTGCAGCAGAGCGGCGACGGGCGGTTGGTGGTGATCCACGACGCCACCCTGGACCGGACCACGGACCTGAGCGGCCCGGTAGCCGAGAAGTCCCTGGCCGAGATCCGCAGGGGGGATGCCGGTTCGTGGTTTTCCCCCTCCTTCCGCGGCGAGCGGGTGCCGCTCCTGGAAGAGGTGTTCGACCTGGCCAGGCGGCGGGTGCTGACCCTGGTGGAGATCAAGGGCAGGCACATCGCCGAGCGGGTCCTCCAGGTCGTCGAGGAGATGGGGGCCGAGGACCAGGTGGTGGTCCAGTCCTTTGCCCCGCAGACGGTGCGCCGGCTCAAGCTCCTGGCCCCGGCCTTGCCCGCTGCCCTGCTGGTCAGTTCCCTGCCCACCACCCCGGCGCGCATTCGGGTCCGCCGGCTGGCCAAGGAAGTGCTGGAGGCGGGAGCCAATGCGGTGGGCATCTGGCACACCGCCCTCACCCCGGCCCTGCTGGAGGAGATGCGCCAGCGCAGCATCGGGGTGTGGGCCTGGACCGTGGACGACGAGATCGTCATGCGCGACCTGGCGCTGATGGGGGTGCAGGGCCTGATCACCAACTACCCCGACCGCCTCAACCAGGTGCTCCAGGACCTGGAGGGGGAGGGCGGCATCCAGACCCCCCTGGGCAGGCGCCGCCGGCGGGCGCAGAGCCGCTGGGGCCGCCGGCGGCAGCTGAAGAAACTGCGCCGCCGCGCCGCCGAGTCCGATTCCTGAGATGAAGGTCAGCAAGCTCGCCCGCCTCGCCCTGCTGATTGCGCTGGTGGCCGCCGCCACCCTGGCCCTGCGTATCCCCATGCCCGCCACCGAAGGGTACATCAACCTGGGGGACGCCCTGATCATCGCCGGCGCGCTGTTGAGCGGAGGCCGCGTGGGGGGATTGGCCGGCGGCCTGGGGTCGGCCCTCGCCGACCTGTACGGCGGGTATACCCACTGGGCGCCCTTCACCCTGGTCATCAAGGGATGCGAGGGCCTGCTGATCGGCTGGCTGGGCACCCGGCCGGGTGCAGACCGGGCCTGGGTGCTCAGGGCGGGGATCGCCGCGGCGGGCATGGTCTGGATGGTGCTGGGCTATTTGGTGGTGGAGTTCTACCTCTATGGGCCAGGGCCAGCCCTGCTCAGCCTGTGGGGCAATACCTTGCAGGGGGCGGCGAGCCTGGTCTGCGGCCTGCCCTTGGCCGCCGCCCTGCAGCGGCGCCTGAAACCACTTGGCGCTCCCCCCTCAAAAACCGCTTGACGCTCCCCCCTTGGTGCTTATATTGGGCGGTAGGGCCGTATCTCCTTTTCTCTTATCGAGATAGGTGAGACATGAGCAGCGGGATAGAGACTTTGCGCGCTTCGGGGCTGTGCATGGGGATGACCGAGCAGGAACTGGGGGATCTGCTGGCTGTCGCTGAAACACGCACCCATGCGGCCTCCGACCGCATCGTCGTCGAGGGCACGCCCAGCGATTGTCTATTCATCCTCGAAGAAGGGGCGGTGCGGGTGGAGAAGGCCAGTTCGGTGGGGGTGGTGCTGATCGCCAGCATGGGAGAACCCGGGGATTTCTTCGGGGAGATGTCGCTGATCGATATCCTGCCGCGCTCCGCCGACGTGCGCGCTGAGGGGCCAGTCCGCCTGCTGGCCTTTCCCAAGAGAAAGCTGGCGGAGATCTTCGCCCGCTGGCCGCGGCTGCAGGTGACCCTGATCCTCAACATCGCCCGCAGCCTCTCGCTGCGCCTGCGGGAGGCCGACGACAGGATCGTCGAACTCAGCGGGATGCTCAGGACCGGAGCCAAGGGACAGGGTGGATAAGATGGATCACGTCGCTGTGCTGCTCAGGCAGTCGCCGCTCTTTGCCGGCCTCGAGGAAAAGGAGGTCCGCAGGCTCGTCGACTTGTCCCAGTTGCAGCGCTTCAGGTCAGGGGAGACCATCGTCGCCCAGGGCAGCGTGGGCGACTCGCTCTTCCTGCTCTGCGAAGGGGCCTTGCAGGTCAGCGCCGAAGGGGAAAAGGGCCGCGCCGTCGCCCTGGCCACCCTCGACGTACCGGGCACCTTCTTCGGCGAAGTGTCGCTGGTGGACCACGGACCCCGCTCGGCCACGGTCCAGGCCGCCACAAAGACACCCAGGTGACGGTCCTGCGCAACCTGGCCAAGGTCCTGGCCCAGCGTCTGCGCCATTCCAACGTGATGCTGAGTTCCATCACCTCTTCCTCTTGAGCGGCGCTCAGACCCTGCCTGATGCTCTGGCCCCTGCTCTTCGCCGGTCTCCTGGTGGTGGTGGTGGCGCTCAAATACCTGTGGCCCAGGGGCGAAAGCTGTCCGCAGTGCACCGCGCCCAGGGAGGCCGGCCAGCCCCTGTGCTCCTCCTGCGGCTGGATCTACGAGGTGCCCGGCGAGGAAGACGATGACTACGGAGATCCCGAAGAGGAGGACCTGCGGTATTGAACGGGCAGCTGGCTAGCTGGGGACAGCTATGGAATGGGTAGTCGTGGTTCTGGCCCTGGGGTGCCTGGTTTTCATCCTGCACATGGTGTCGGATTACTTCAAGCGCCGGCAGGAACTGGAACCCAAGCTCCAGCGCCTCGAGCAGGCCAAGGAAAAGCTGCAGTCCGAGATCCGCAATTCCAAGGGCGCCCTGGACGAGCAGCGGGGCCAGCTTTCCCCCCTGCGGGAGGAACTGACCCAGCTCGAGCAGGAAGCCAAGAAAATACAGCAGCAGGCGCCCGCCAAGCGGCCCAGGCAGAAACCCGCCGAAGAAAAAGATGGCTGAAGACCAATTGCGGGCCGGCTGCGCCAGCGCCGATATCACCCCGCCCGCCGGGATCCACATGGGCGGGTACTGGGGCCGCAGATCCGGGGCAATAGGCATCCGCGACCCCCTGATGGCCAAGGTGCTGGTCATTGCCCAGGGCGAAGAACGGGTGGCCCTGGCCGCCCTCGACCTGGTGGGGCTGGAGGCCGCAGCCGTCCAGCAGTTCAGAGCCGGCATGGAAGGGCGCGTCGGTATCCCGGCTGCCGGGGTGATGGTCTGCTGCTCCCACACCCATGCCGGTCCCCTGACCCTGCCTTTCCGCGGCATGGGAGACCTGGACAGCGCCTACCTGGCCAGGGTGCAGGAGGCGGTGGTGGGAGCGGCGGTGCGCGCCACCGACCGGTTGCAGCCGGCGCGGCTGTCCTACTGCCGGGTGCCCGCTCACCTGGGGATCAACCGCAGGCAAAAGCGGGAAGGGCGGATGGTGATCGGCAGCAATCCGGAGGGGCCGGTGGCCGACTACGCCCATGTGCTGCGGGTCGGCCAGGTGGCCACCTTGTTCAGCCATGCCTGCCACCCGGTGATCCTGGGCAAGGGCAACCACCAGCTCAGCGCCGAATTTCCCGGGGCCGCCACCCGCCTGCTGGAAGCGCGCACGGGCCGGCCGGCCCTCTTTGTCAATGGGGCCTGCGGCGATATCAATCCGCGCCTGGCCCACGGCGGCTTCGATCAGGTGGACCAGGCAGGGGCAGAACTGGCCGAGGCCGTGCTGCAGGGGTTGGATTCAGCGCGGGAACTGGAGGGGGGAAGGCTGGCCTGCCGCAGCGCACGGGTGCCCTTGCCGCTGATGGACCCGCCCCCGCGCCTCTTGGCAGAGGTGGAGAAACTGGGCTTGCAGCTGAAGGCGGAGATCCACCGGATCGCCGAGGACGGCGGAGACCTGTGGGCGCAGCGGGTGCCGCGGGCCCGCCTCGAATGGGCCGAGGCCATGCGGGGCCTGGCCCGCCAGGGGGTGAGCGGGCAGGTCCAACCTTTTGAGATCCAGGCGCTGCAGCTGGGCGGGGCGGTGCTGCTGGGGATGGAGGGGGAGATCTTTGTCCGCTACCAGCTGGATCTGGAGCCGGCGGCGCCCCTGCAGCCGGCCCTGCTCTGCGGCTATGCCAACGGCTGCATCGGGTACGTGCCCACTGCCGAGGAGTACCCGCGGGGCGGGTACGAGGTGGACGAGGCATACAAGGTCTATCCCAGCGTGCAGATGATCGGGCCCGAATCCGAGGGGATGATCAAGGCAGCGGCGGCGAGGTTGCTGGAGGAATTGGCTAGCGGGCGGTGAAGAAGCGGTTGTCCGTGCCGCCGGGGCCGACCTTGACTTCCACCCGCTTGCCGCAGCGCGGACAGCTCCCCTTGTACGCCGTGCCTTCGGGGTTGACATAGATGCGGGCGTACACGTTGCAGCACTGGAAGTGCACCCCGAGGAATTTGCGCTTCTGTTCCATCGTCTTCCTCTTTCCCGAATTATAGAAGCGGCTTTTGCAACCTGTCAAGCAGGGCGGTTGCGCCGGGCAAAGAGGTTGTGCATCTTTTGGACATGGAAGCCAGCCCGCTCCTCGCCGAAGACCTCTCCAGCCAGCTGAAAATCCTCTACGACCAGGTGCCCTCCACCTGCTGCGCCAATTCGGGGGAGTGCTGCGCCCTGACCGATGCGGAGTTCGACCAGGGTTGGGCCACCATGTTCCCCCTGTACAGCGCCGAGTACCTGCACATCGCCGAGCATGTGCGCACCCATTTTTCGCCCCAGCGCCAGCAGGAACTCTTCAGCTTCACCGAGGAACGGCCCCGCCGCTGCCCCTTCCTGGGCGAGGATCGCCGCTGCACCATCTACCCGGTGCGCCCGCTGATCTGCCGCACCTACGCGGTGATGGACCCCCAGCGCATCGCCCAGGCACTGGAGCGCTACCGAGAGCTGTTGCCAGAGCCCTGGCTCAAGGGCTTTGCCCGGCGGGAGGGCGGCATGCTCTGCCCGCGGGTGCGGGTGATGCAGCCGGAAAAGCTGGAGCAGCACATCTACAACCTGATCACCACCTTCTACGAACGGGCCCTGCGCCGGCTGCACGGGGGCCTGGAACTGGCCGACCCGGAAAGGCGGGAACTCCTGTTCAAACTCACGGGCCGGCGGGACTGGCCGCTCAACTGGACCTGGGGCGGGTTCAACGCCCTCTGCGCGGCGCCCCTGGAGTGGATGCGCGAGCATTTCAAGGGCTACTGGAAAAAAGCCGAGCTGATGGACGCTGTCTGAGGGAGTCCCCGATGCGCCGCATCCGCGTTCAGGAGGCCAAGGTGGGCGATCTGCTGGCCGCCCCGGTGACTGACCGGCAGGGCCGGACCCTGCTGCCCAAGGGCGCCAGGCTCTCGCCGGCAGTGCTCTCGCGCCTGCAGGGCTGGGGGGTTTTCGAGTTGAGCGTCGAGGGGCAGGGAGCCTGGACCTCAAAAAAAAGCACCGCCCGGTTGCTGGCCGACCTGGAGCACCGCTTTGCCGATTGGCAGGACCAGCCCCTGATGAGGCAGATCGAGGAAATAGCCCGCCGACATCTGCGCCGGCGCTGAGAGATCGTGGACGGGTTAGAGGAAAAAAAGGAGCGGGTGCGCCAGCACCTGGAGCGGGCCAACAACCTGCCCACCCTGCCGGTGGTCATCGCGCGCGTCATCGGCATGGTGGACAGCCCCCAGACCTCCAGCCGCCAGCTGGGCGACGAGATCGCCAAGGACCAGGTGCTCACCGCCAGGGTGCTCAAACTGGTCAATTCGGGATTCTACGGGTTCTCCCGGCCCATCTCCACCATCACCCACGCGGTGACCATGCTGGGTTTCGACGCGGTCAAGGGCCTGGTGCTCAGCTGCTCGGCGCTCGAAGACATGGAGGAGGCCCTGCCCGGGCTGTGGGAGCACTCGCTGGCCTGCGCCCGCACCTGCGGGTTCATCGCCGAACAACTGGGGATAGGCGAGGTCGAGGAACTCAGCGTGACCGGCCTGCTGCACGACCTGGGCAAGGTGGTGCTCTTCCAGGGATTCGAGGAGGAATTCCACCAGGTGCGGGCCCTGGTCGAGACCCGCGACCTGCTCTTTTGCGAGGCGGAGGAGGAGGTGCTGGGGGCGCACCACGGCCTGGTGGGCGGCTGGCTTTTGGAGAGGTGGGCCCTGCCGGCCAAACTAGTGGCCCCGGTCAGCGACCACCACGATTTCCGCCCGCAGCGCAGCCACGCCGAATGGACCGCGGTGGTGCACCTGGCCGACGTGCTGTGCCGCGCCGAGGCCCTGGGCAGCGGCGGGGACCGCAAGATCCCCCCGCTTCAGCCCTCGGCGGTGAGGCTGCTGGACCTGGGCATGGAGGATATACGCAAGATCATGGAGCGGATGGATGCGGAACTGGACGACATCCCCCGCATGTAGGTAGGGCGATGGAGACGGCCATCCAGCAACTGCTGCACCAGTTTCCCAGCCCGCTGATGATGGTGGACGGGGCCTTGGAGGTGGTGGCCTGCAGCCGGCGGGCCGCCGCCCTCTTCGATATACGCCGGCCCCGGGGGGCCGGGCTGGAGGCGCGGTTGAGCGAAGCCCTCGCCGCCGATCGGGAGCTGGGGGACGAACTGGCCCTGGCCACGGCGCGCCTGGGCGGTCCGGAGGCGGAGGAGATGTTCTCCTGGCGGCGGGACGAGCGCCGTTACGAGGTGAGGGTCTGGGGCGCGCCCTTTGCCGAGGGCGCCTTCCTGGTGCTCTTTGCCGACGTGACCCACCAGCACATCTCCGAGGAAATCCAGCTCGACGCCCGCCACTACCTGGAACACATCCTGGCCAATATCTCTCTGGGCGTGGCGGTGTTGAACCAGGACCTGAAGATCACCTTCATCAACCGCCAGCAGCTGGGCTATTTTGAAAAGCTGGGGGTGCGCCTGGGCATGACCGAGGCCATCGGCGCCACCCTGGAAGCGCTGCTGCCTGCGGGACCTGGGGTCCAGTGGCAGTCCCTGTGCCTGCCGGTGGTCCGCCAGGAGCAGGACAACGCCCAGCTCAGACAGCACTACCCCACCCAGGCCGGGGAGCTGGTGCTGGGGGCATCGGCCACGGCCCTGCGCGACCACCGGGGGGAGGTGGTGGGCGCCATTCTGGTGTGCGAGAACCTGACCGTCCAGGCCCGGCTCGAACAGGAACTGCTGCGCATGGAGCGGCTGGCGGTGGTCGGGCAGATGGTGGTGGCGATGAACCACGAGATCAACAATCCGCTGGGCATCATCGCCAACAGCGCCCAGTCCCTGCGCCTGCTCCATCCGGAATTCGACGAGAAGATCGCCGCCAAGCTGCACACCATCGAAGCCCAGGTCAAGCGGATCGCGGCGGTGACCGAAAGGCTGAGGACCATGACCGAACTCAAGGCCGAGGAGTACATCGCCGACGGGCCCAAGATGATCGACGTGTGGCAGGACCAGCAGGCCAAGTGAGGGGAGAGGGCCGCATTCCATCCGCGCCGCGCCGATGAATCACCTGCTCAAACTGCTCAACCTGCGGCGCCACGAGGTGCCGCGCCTGCTGCACGCCGCGGCCGTTTTCCTGCTGGCCAACGTCGCCGACGGCATCGTCAAGAGCGTCGCCGCCGCGGTCTTCAACAGCCGCGCTGGGGTGGACCAGCTGCCGCTGATGTACACCGCCATCGCCCTGTTCTTCTCCCTGAACATGGTGCTCTTGTCGGTGCTGAGCGCCAGGGTCTCCCGCCAGCGCCTGCTCTTCGGCTTGATGGCCGGCCTGGCGGCAGTGCTGGTCTTCAATGTCTGGATGCTCTGGCGCGAGTTCCAGCAGGGGCAGAGCCCGTTGGGCGAAGCCTTCTATCCCTGGCTCTTCATCTCCTCCGAACTGGTCCGCAGCCTGGCCGGCTTCCAGGTCTGGGTCATGGCCGGGGGCATCTGCTACACCTCCCGCGCCAAGGTATTCTTCCCCCTCTTTGCGGCCAGCGCCACCATCGGCGATATCAGCGGCGGGTTCCTGGTCCGCCTGCTGGGGCCGCTCCTGCAGTCGTGGCAGCTCTACGCGCTGGCGGCCCTGGACCTGGGGGTGATCGTCGCCCTGATGGGCCCCTTGGTCAGGCGCTACTTCGTGTTCTCCCGCCAGGGGGAGGAGGGCGGGGAGGGGGCGACCCTGGGGGAGAACCTGCGCTACTTCGGGCGCTCCAGGTACCTCAAGGCGCTCTTTGTGCTGTCCATCGCCATCCTGGCCCTGTACACGGCCATCCACTACGCCTTCAATGTGGCCGCCGCGGCCCATTACCCCACCGAAGCCCAGACCACCGGTTTCTTCGGACTCTTCTACGGGGCCACTGGCATCGGCACCCTGGTGGTCACCACCTTCCTCTTGCGCCTGGTGTTGCGCTGGGTGGGGGCCGGCAACGTCTATACCTGGGTCTGCGGGGGGTACTTGCTGGTGGCCCTGGCGCTGAGCGCCACCTTTGGGGGGCGGGGGCTCTTTCCTGAACTGTGGACCATCTTCGCCTTCAACCTGGTCAATTTCCTCTTGCTGGACAGCGTGGTGGCGCCCACCTATCAAGTGCTGATCAAGTTGGTGCCCCAGCGGCACAGCGACGGGGCGCGCATGATCATGGAAGGGGGGTTCATGCTGGTGGGCGGGCTGGTGGGCGCCGGCCTGAGCGCCCTCCACGCCCAGCAGATCCTCACCCTGGAGCAGATGTTCCTGGCCCTGGCGGCGCTGAGCGCGGCGATGGTCGTTGGGGGCTGGTACCTCAAGCGCGGCTACACCGAGGTGCTGATCCGGGCGGTGCGCGAGCAGGACATCGCCGTGGACGACGCCAATGCCCTGGAGTCCATGCGCCAGCTGATCGCCGGCTCGGGGGAGTTCGCCCGCAGCCTGTTGCAGCACCGCGACGACCACGTGCGCCAGCTGGGCATCGAAATCATAAAGAAAAGTCCCGGGCCGGCGGCGGCGGCGGCCTGTCTGCCCCTGATCGACCACGAGAACCCCCGCATCCGCCGCGCCGCCCTGGAAGCCCTGGGTCCCAGCGGCGCCGAGGAAGAGGGCCTGAATCGCATCCTGCCGCGGCTGGGGGACGAGGACGCCGAGGTGCGGCAGAGCGCGGCCAGGGCCCTGGCCCTGCGCGTGGGCACCACTGCCCTGGTGCTGCGCCGGCAGGAGGTGATCGGTGCGGTCTCGCCGCGCCTGGATCAGGAGGCCGACAACGCGGCGGTGCAGGCCGAACTCTGCGTGGTCCTGGAAGGTCTGGAGGACGAGGGCTCGGCAGTGCGGCGGCGGCAGCTGGTGCAGCAGCTGCTGGACAGCGAGGACGTGAACCAGATCGACGCCGGGATCAGGGCGGCCCAGCAGATGCCACAGAGTTATCCCCAGGTGCGGGCCCACCTGCGCCACCCGCATCCGGCCGTGCGCGAGGCTGCCATCCGCAGCCTGGCGGAGCGGGGAGGTACCCCAGAGGAGTTCATCGCGGTGCTGGCCGACCCGGACCCGGACGTGGTGGAGGCGGCGGTCGAGGCTCTGGGGCGCATCGCCGGAGATCGCCAGCGCCAGGAGTTGGTGGCGGCGCTGCCCGGCCTGCAGTTGAAGGCCTGGGAGGGCTTGCTGGCGGCCCTGATCAGCATGGACGACCCGGCGCTGGAGCCCGGGCTGATGGCTTCGTGCCGGGCGCGCCTGATGGAGGCCAATCGCCAGTTGGCGGCCATCCAACTGCTCCAGCCCCGGGCTGAGGTGCCGGCGGTGGGGTTGATGGTCGACCAGCTGCGGCTGCAGATTCAACTGGTGCAGAACGGGGTGATCCGCCTGCTGGGCGTCCTCAGCGACACCGGGGTAGTCAGCGACCTGCTGGAGCGGCTGGGCGGCAGCGACCAGGAGGGCCGGGACCAGGCCGTCGAACTGCTGGAGAACATCGGTGACCCAGCACTGCTCAAGCTGCTGCTGCCCCTGGTCGAGGCCGACCAGGAGGAGTACCAGCCGCCTGAAGGAGGGGTGGTGCTGGAGGAGGTGCTGGCGGAACTGCTGGTGGCGCCGGACCCGTGGACCCAGATGGCGGCGGTGTGGACGGCGGCTTCCCTGGATCGGAGCCGGCTCCTGGACCAGTTGAACGAATCGGGCAAGGCCCTGGCGCCCCAGGCCGGGGAACTGGTGGAACAATTGTTTGTGCAGAGAGGAGAAAGTGCGATGAGCGGCGCAGATCAGCCCCTGACCACCATGGACAAGATCGCCTTCCTCAAGGGCTCTTCCTTGTTTGCGGCCCTGCCCCTGGAGGAACTCTACCACATCGCCCTGTCCATGCAGGAGGAGAGCGTGCATCAGGGGGCAGTGGTGATCAAAGAGGGCACCCGGGGGGACAAGATGTACATCGTGGTAAGCGGCAGCCTGGAGGTGCGCAAGGCCGCCGCCGGCCCCCAGGGCCCGCCCATCGCGGTGCTGGCCGAAAAACAGGTGTTCGGGGACATGGCACTGCTGGACGACGAGCCGCGCTCGGCTTCGGTGGTGGCGGTCTCCGAGGTGCATCTGCTCTCGCTGCAGCGCCGTGACCTGGAGCGCATCCTGCGGCGTTACTCCTCTATCGCCTTCACCATGATGCGCATCCTCTCGCGCCGGCTGCGGGAGCAGATGGCGGCCTAGTTCACTGGGGCAGCGGAGAGCGACCCATTCCGACCTTTTCCAAGGCGCTGGGCAACGCCCCATACGTTGGGGCGTTGCATTCCCCTCGCTCGCATAACTCCGCTACCCGACCCCCGGCCACGCGGACTTCCCTACCCGACCGCTCCCCGGAAAAGGTCTTCAGGGTCATCTCCCCGCTGCAACCTCACCGCGTAATTTTTTTTGCTCGCCCCTTGACAGTATCAGTAAAATCAGTATATTCTGATTAAACTGAAAAGGAGAAGATATGGCCAAGAAGAAGGACAACTGCTGCGCCGCCACCTGCAGTTGCAGGGTGGAGGCGCTGGTCAGCGTCGACGAACGGGGGCAGATGGTGTTGCCCAAGGAACTGCGGGACCGGGCCGGCATCCGCGCCGGCGACAAGCTGGCGGTGGTGGTCTGGGAGCAGGACGGGGAGGTGTGCTGCATGTCGCTGGTGAAGACCGGGCAACTCACCGGCATGGTGCGGCAGGTGCTGGGCCCGATGATGGAGGAGATCTTCAACCCCACTACAGGAGGAAAGCAGTGATGAACGCCGAACAAGCAAAGCAGGCGGTGCGCTCGCGCTATGGGTCCATCGCCGAAAAGGAGGGGGCGTGCTGCGCCACGGAGGGCAGTTGTGGTTGTTCCGGGGGGACTGCGGAGCGGATCAGCGGTCAGTTGGGGTATTCAGGGGGGCGGGCGGGCCGGGGGGGGGGTGGGGGGGGGGGGGGGGTTTCGACTGCTTTCTGGCGGCGGCACAGGTGGGCGCGGCGGGGCGGGTGATCGGGGTGGATATGACCCCGCAGATGGTGGCCAAGGCCCGCGAAAATGCCCGCAAGGGCGGGTACGAAAACGTGGAGTTCCGCCTGGGCGAGATCGAACGACTGCCGGTGGCGGAGGCCGAAGTGGACGTGATCATGTCCAACTGCGTCATAAATCTCGTACCTGACAAAGGCCGGGCCTTCCGCGAGGCCTTCAGGGTGCTCAAGCCGGGCGGCCGGCTGCTGGTCTCGGATATCGTGCTGACCGGCGAATTGCCCGCGACCATCAAGAACTCGGTGGAGGCGTACACCGGCTGCATCTCCGGGGCGTCGCGCCGGGAGGAATACCTGGCTGCCATCCGCGCAGCGGGCTTCACTGAGGTCAGCATCATGGGGGAGAACACCTTTTCCGCCGACTGTATCGTCGCCGATCCCACGGCCAGGGCCGAGACTCAGGGATTGAGCGAGGCGGAGATCAAGGAGGCAGTAGGGGCCTTCGTCAGCGTGCGGGTGCAGGCGGTCAAGCCGGGGAGCTGAGACCTAAAACGACCAGGGCAGGCCGACGAGCACCCACAGGGCCCACAGGGCCGCCAGCACCGCGCCGCGGGCCAGGGCAGTGCGAAAGGCACTGTCCCAGTTTTCTTTGGGGGCGCGCCACTGGCCCGCCAAGGCCATGGCTAGCATGAAGAGGGTGACGGAGTTCCAGCCCAGGACCGCGTAGCGGTTGGGGGTCAGGCCGTAATTGAGGGTGCGGCTGAGGATGGCTGCCAGGGCATAGAGGTTGAGCGAGAAGGTGGCGGTTCCCAGGGCCAGCAGCTGGTAGCGCAGGCTGGTGTCCTGGGCGGGTGATCGTTGCTCACCCGGGTCCGCCAGGGCCGCGGTCATCAGCACCAGGATGGCCATGATGGTGGCGTTGTACACCGCCAGCACCTCCCGCTCCTGGAAGGGACGCCAGAAGTAAGCGGGGATGAACCAGCAGACGTAGACTGCCAGCACCGCCAGGGCCAGGGGCAGGAAGATCCTGGTCAGGATGCGGAGGATGCGGGCCAGGCCGGTGTCCCAGCGCTGACCGGCGGGGGGCCTGGCCGGGTCGGTGACCGTGGCCAGGGCCAGCAGGGGCACGGCCCCGGTGCCCCAGGCAGCCGCTCTGTGAAGGGTTTCGCCGGTGGGCCGGAAACCCAGCACCGCAAAGATGCCGGCGGTGAGGCCCACAAAAACCATCCAGGCGCCGAAGTAGAGCCCGGCGGTCACCGCGATCTCTACCGATTTGACCATGAAGGCATGGCCTTGTTCTGGAGCGTCTGGATGCCCTAGGGACAGGCCGGCCCCCAGAGCCGCCCAGGCCACAAAGGGCAGGTGCAGGGCGATGAGCTGGGCCAGCTGGTCGGTGCGGCCCCAGAAGGCAAGGGCCGCGTACCCGGCGATCAGCACCATGACCAGCGCCGGCAGGCCGCAAGAGCCCAGGCGCTGGTCCGGGCGGCCGGCGCTGCCCCGCAGGGCCAGAAAACCCAGCAGGCCGAGCCCGGTCAAAGGTCCCCAGGCGATCCAGAAAAGCGGACTGGCGATCTGCGGGTTGGGAACCGGCGGCCGGTTGCCGGCGCAGAGGAAGGCCAACAGCCCCATGAGCACACTGCCGGCGATGGCGGTGGTCCAGTTCTGGGTGATGCGCGCCGGGTGGGTGGATGCGGCGGGAAGGGGGCGCAGGTCCAGGCGGTAGGCCCAGGCCGCCAGCAGGGCGTCCTCGGGATGGGCTGCTGCGCCGCGGGCGATCGCCTCCCTGAAAGCCGGCTCCTCGGCGGTGGCCACGGCCTGGCGGTAGAGCCGCTCCAGGCCGGCGGGGTCTCCTCTTTCCTCTTCGAGCTGCTCGCGGGTGATCATGGGGCCCTCCTCAGTGTCTCCTTAAGAGCTACATACCCTTTTGGGCTCTTGGCGTCAATCCCCGATAGCCTGGCACTCCCTGCCGAAGATCCGCTGTGCCTCCAGACAAGTCTGGGCCCGGCCCTCGGCGACCAGGGCCAGGGTGCGCAGGCCCAGCAGGGTTTCGTCGAGCGAGGTGGCCGGCAAGGCCGGGCAGCCGGCGCGCCGGGCGAAGAGCTGGTGCCACCTGGGCAGGTTGCGGGCCAGGCCGCCGCTGAGGATGGCCTGGGTCAAGCAGTGCCCGGGGTCGAGGAGTTCCCGGACTTCGAGGTATTGGCCGAGGAAGGAGCCGAGCAGCGAGGCGAGGTAATTGGGCAGGGTGTAATCCCCCTCCTCGATGCGGCTGATGCTGCCCCCATCCCTATAGCCCCGGGCGCTCTTGAACACGCTCAGCCCAAAGTGCATGGTGGCCTGTTCCAACTGGGTCTCGTCGAGGGCAGCCAGCATAGACCAGAACTCCTGGCTGCTGGGCGCGCCCCGGACCTGGGCCAGGAAATCGAGGTGGGCGGCCAGGGCCCGGCCGGCCGGGATGTGGGTGATGGTCTGCAGCAGGTGTGCATCGAAATAAGGACGGGTCTCCAATTCCTCGCAGGGGCTGTCGCCGCCGATGACCGAGGCCTGGGAGCCGGTGCCCAGGTTGAGGGAGAGGCTCTGGCGGGGGAGATTGCCGGCTCCCAGGACTGCGCACTGGTGATCGCCCACCCCTGCGTAGATGGGGACCCGCGCCCCGTCCTGGCGCCAGTACCCAGCCACCTGGTGCGCCGGGGCGGGCTCGCCCAGGGCAAAGGCGCAGCCGGTGACTTCGCGCAGCAGGGAGAGGAGTTCGGCGGACACGGCGCCCTGGCACAGGTCGAAAAGAGCCAGGCCGGCCAGCACGGTGGGGTGGAGCATTTCCTCGGCCTCGCCGCTGCAGCGGGCCAGCCAGCAGGGCAGGGAGACGAGCCGGGCCTGGGCAGGCAGCGCGGTGGTACGGCCCAGGTGGGCCAGGTTCATCAGCGGAAAGCCGGGGCGAGGGCGCATGCCGGTGATCTGTTTGAAGGCGGGGCCCAGCTGGCCGGCGACCAGGGAGAAGGTATCCTGGCCCTGCACCTTTTCCAGGGAGCGCTCGTCCTTCCAGCTGAGGTAGTTGCTCAGGGGCTGGCCGGCGTGGTCGAGCAGGGCAAAACCGTGCATCTCGCTGCACAACAAGATGCCGCGCAGGGGGGCGTGTGCATAGCCATCGGCGCAGATCTGCAGGAAGCGGCGCTGCAGGGCCTCCAGGGGTATTTCGCAGTGTCCGTGAGGGCCCGGCACGCTGGGGATGGCCGGATAGCGCTGCTGGTGCGCAAAGGTGCCGGTGTCCAGGTCCACCAGGGTGGATTTGGTGCTGGTGGTGCCGAAGTCGACGAGCAGGTACGGGGTCATGCGCTCAACTTAGGACCAGGCCCTGCTGACCGCAAGTTGGCCGATGCCGGGGGGCTGTTTATATTTGCCAGCGTCAGACCCTCACAGGAGAGCGCCCATGACACTGAATGCCGCACAAATCGAGCAGTTCAAGGACGAAGGGTTCCTGGTGGTCAGAGGCGGTCTGGAAGATGGAGACCTGGACCCGGTGATCCGCGAATACGAGGCCTACATCGACCGCCGGGCGCGGGAGCTGAAGGCCGAGGGCAAGATCGCCCAGTTGTACGAGGGCGAACCCTTCGAGCGCCGGCTGGCCTGTATCTGCCGCGAGCACAATGCCCTGTACCGGGAGTTGGACATCATGCACCTGCGCGGCAAGGCGTCCTTTGAATTCCTGGGCAATGAGAATCTGTTAGACATTGTCGAGGGCATTGTCGGCCCGGAGATCACCTGCAGTCCAATCCAGCATATACGCCCCAAACTGCCCGCCGGCCTGACCCCCGAGGGGGGCGACCCCCACGTGGCGCCCTGGCACCAGGACGCCGGGGTCACCTGGGCGGACGCTGATCCCTATTTCATCCTGACGGTCTGGATCCCGATGAGCGAGGCCACGGTGGAGAACGGCTGCCTGCAGATCATCCCCCGCACCCACGGCAAGGGGCTGATGCAGCACCACACCAAACCAGGGGTAGGCACGGTGATCATGGACGAGGAGATGCCCCAGAGCGCGGCGCTCACCCTGCCGATGAGCAAGGGGGACCTGTTGCTGATGCACAAGGAGATCCCCCACCGCTCCACCGCCAACACCACGGACAAGATCCGCTGGAGCATGGACCTGCGCTACCAGCAGACCGGCACCCCCACGGGCCGGCCCTTTCACCCCGAATTCGCCGTGCGCAGCCGCGTCGATCCGCAGAGGGTGCTCACCGATCACGCCGAATGGTCGCGCCGCTGGGCCGAGGCCCTAGAGCGCGGCAGGGGCATGCGCGGCCACCGCTGGAACTAGGAGAAAAGAGATGCAACTGAACAACGAGTATCTGGAACATTTCAAGCGCGAAGGGTACGTGGTCGTCCGGGGCGGATTACAAGACAGCGACCTGGACCCGGTGATCGGCGAGTATGAAGAGTACATCGACCAAAGGGCGCGGGAGCTGAAGGCCGAGGGCAAGATCAGCCAGTTGCACGAGCACGAGCCCTTCGGGCGGCGGCTGACGCGGATCTGCGAAGAGGACGGGACCATCTACAACGAACTCGACATCATGCACTTCCGGGGCCGGGCGCTTTTTGATTTTCTGCGCAACGAGCATCTGATGGACCTGGTGGAGGGGCTGGTGGGGCCGGAGATCAGCTGCAATCCCATCCAGCACCTGCGCCCCAAGATGCCCGCCAGGACCGCCAAGACCCCCAACACCCACGTGGCCGGCTGGCACCAGGACGCGGCAGTGATGCGGGAGGAGGCTGACCCCCACTTTGTGCTGACGGTGTGGATTCCGATGACCGAGGCCACGGTGGAGAACGGCTGCATGCAGGTGATCCCGCGCGTGGTGGGCAGGGGGATGCTGCACACCAAGAGCGCGGTCATGGAAGAAGGGGAACTGCCCGCCGAACCGGTGGTGCCGCTGCCGATGCAGAAGGGCGACGTGCTGCTGATGCACAAGGAGACCCCCCACAGTTCCACCCCCAATCTCAGCGATTCGATACGCTGGAGCATGGACCTGCGCTACCAGCCGACGGGCACGCCTTCGGGCCGGGAGGTCTATCCTTCCTTTGTCAGCCGCAGCCGCGCCAATCCGCAGAGTGTGCTCACGGATCACCAGGAGTGGTGTAGGCTGTGGGTCGAGGGGTTGGAGCGGGGGAAGGGGTACAAGTTCTATCGGTGGTGAGGGGTGTGGGTGCCTATGAGGAGCACATAGGCGAGATTTGTGGCTTTCCAACTGTACCGTTGGCGAAGCACTCAGAATAGGGGAGGGGAGAGGTACAAGAGTAGGCGCCACGAAAGGGACAGGGTGATAGCCATCCAGTCGCGCTACAAGGGGTACTTGTTGGGACTGGCTGCGGGGGATGCCTTGGGGACGACGGTGGAGTTCAAATTGGTGGCGGGAAGGGTACCTCAGCAGCACGGGTCGCTGTTTTGACATCGGCAATACCGTAGCCGCTGCTCTGGACCGCTTCGCCCGCACTGGTGAACCTCTTGCCGGCTCTCCCGATCCCCGGGCCGCCGGCAATGGCAGCTTGATGCGCCTGGCGCCAGTCCCTCTCTTTTTTGCCGCTGACCCGGAAAAGGCCATCCGCCTGAGCGCAGAGAGTTCAAAAACGACCCACGGGGCGCGCACCTGTTTGGATGCCTGTCGCTACTTTGGAGGACTGCTGGTCGGCGCAGTGCAGGGGATTTCAAAGGAGGAATTGCTCTCTCGGCGCTATGCTCCCATTGAACACTTTTGGGAGCGCACGCCCCTATGCCCCGAGATCGACGAGATTGCCTGCGGTTCCTTCAAACGGAGAAACCCTCCTGAAATTGCCGGCACTGGCTATGTCGTGCAATCGCTCGAAGCAGTGCTGTGGGCCTTTGCCAGATCACCGTCGTTTCAGGAGGGCTGTTTGCTGGCGGTGAATCTGGGGGATGATGCTGACACCACCGGGGCGGTCTACGGGCAACTGGCAGGAGCCTATTATGGTGTCGATGGTATTCCATTGGCATGGCGCGAGTGCCTGGCACAGGCCGAGCTGATACTGCGGCTGGCAGAGGAACTCTACGAGAGGCGATTCTTACCGGGGTAATTCCCTGCGAGAAACCCCCATGTCGGCCAGAAACCGCATGGCATCCTCTATGAAACTGCCAACTGCTCTTGCGCCAACCAGCCGGCATAGGCCAATGCTTCCCTGATATCCGCTTCTTCCAGGTCTGGGTACTCTGCGAGTACCTCCTCAATAGTCGCTCCGTGGGCGATCTGGCTCACTACCACCGACACCGGTATCCTCATGCCACGGATACAGGCCCTTCCACCCATGATCTCCTTGTCGAAGGTGATCCTTCCGAACTCGACCATAACCCCCCTCCTGGAGAAGGTGCGCGAGATAATCCTGTAGGAGCCAAAAAGAAAACCGCTCCACCCTGGGGGCCGATTCTCACCGTTCGAGGACGGAGTATCACCTGCTTACGCAAGAGCAGCCTGGTCCAGGTCTTACGGATGCGGTTTACCTTCAATATACCCGGCTCTCCAAACACAAGCAACCCCAAAGGAAGTCAGCGGTTATCCACTCGCCTGCTGGCTAGCAAGACCTCAGCCAGCACCTCCTTGCCCCCGGTGGGCACGATCTTGCCGTGCCCCACGACAATTCTCTCGAAATCCCATTCCATCAGTTTCTCCACTGACTGCCTGAACGCGTTCCGGTCCTTGATGAAGGCCCGGAAGAGGCGCGAGCAGGCCACCTTGCCGTAGCAGGCATTGGCCTTGAGGAAGAGTTTGCCCAACAGATTCTGGTCGGTGCTGAAGTTGAAGACCAGGTCGGCGACGATCAGGCTGCGGGTGGCGGAATGAAAGAAGACGTATTCGTTGAGTTTGGGCATGCCGGCGATGAGGAGCTTGGGCAGTTCTGCCTCCCAGGGGGTGGGCTGGTCCGGGTTGAGCAACTGGTGGAAGGGCAGTTCCGGATGGGCCTCGCGCAGGCCGGGCACGCCCCAGAAGGTCGCCTGTGGGTACCGGGCGAACCAGGCCAGCCAGTACAGGTCGTGGAAGGTGCTGGGGGCGACGAGGTGGCGCACTGGGCCGAGGGATGCCAGGGCGCCGTCGAGCTGGCCGTCCAGTTCGACGGGGGAGTGGACCAGCAACTCCCCGGTGGAGAGCCGGACCACACTCATGCGGTGGTCGATGCGCAGGCCGGGGGCTTTGAGGGGGCGGGACACTTCCCAGAGATTTTCGGCGAGGGGTATGAGCATGGGGGTCTTTCTCAGGGGATTTGCGCCAAGGACTGGAAGGCGACCAGTTGCTCAGCGGTGCCCAGTACCCCCACCAGATCGCCGGCGGCCAGGCGGTGGTCGGCGGTGGGGTTGGGGTAGAGGACGCCGCTGCGGATCAGGCCCACCACCGAGGCGCCGGTGCGGGTGCGGATGGCCAGTTCCTGGATGCTCCTGCCGGCGCAGGGGCTGGGGGGTGGAATCTCGAGCCAGGTCAGTTCCAGTTGGCTGGCAGCGTGCTGCAACTGCGCCAGGGTATGGTACTCGCCTGGGGTCTGGTAGAGGGGGGCATAGAGTTCCTGGCGGACCGCATCGGTGAAGCGCTGGATCTGGGCCAGGGGGACGCGCAGGCGGATCAGGGCCTGGCGGGTGATCTCCAGGCCGGCCTCGAACTCGGGCTGCACCACCTCGTCCACCCCGTGGTCCCGCAGCCAGCGCATCTGCTCCAGGCCCTCGGCGCGGGCGACGATGGGCAGGGCGGGATTGAGCCGGCGCGCCTGGTACACGATGAGCCGGGCGCTGGCGACCACCGGAGCGGTGATCAGCAGCAGCCGGGCGTGCTCCAGGCCGGCGGCGCGCAGCACCACCTCCTGGGAGGCGTCCCCGTAGAGCACTGGAAAGCCGGCGGCCTTGGCCTGCTCGACCCGCCTGGGGTCCAGCTCCACCACCACAAAGCCCTGCCCCAGGCGCTGGAGCACCAGGGCCACGTGGCGGCCGACCCGGCCGCTGCCGGCGATGATCACGTGGTCGCGCAGGCCGGTGCGGGGCAGTTGGATGGTCTGCATGGGCTCGCGGGGAGACCAGCGCCGGAACAGCACGTACAGGGGGGCGGTGAGGCCGCTGACCAGGGGGGTCAGGAGCATGGTGGCGATGGTGGCGCAGAGCACCAGCGAAAAAGCTTCCGGGGTGATGGACTGGGTGCTCAGGCCCACCCGGGCCAGCACGAAGGAGAACTCGCCGATCTGAAAGAGCCCCAATCCCACGGCCAGGGGGGCGACGTTTCCATAGCCGAAAAGTCGGGTCAGCCCGCCCAGGATCAGGCCTTTGCCCAGGCTGACCAGCACCACCAGCAGCAGCACCGCGGGCCAGTTGGCCAGCAAAAAGGCGGGGTCGAGCAACATGCCCACCGAGACAAAGAAGAGCAGGCCGAAGAGATCGCGCAGGGGGATCACGTCGCTGAGGGCCTGGTGGCTGTAGTCAGATTCGCCCAGGACCATGCCGGCCACAAAGGCGCCAAAGGCAAAGGAGAGGCCGAAGAGATAGGTGGCGTACCCTACGCCCAAGCCGATGGCAGTGACGGCCAGCAGGAAGAGTTCCCGCGAGTTCCAGTCGGCGATACGCGCCATCAGGTGAGGGATGAGCCGGGTGCCGGCCAGCACCATCAGCGCCAGGAAGCAGGCCGCCTTCACCGTGGCCCAGGCCAGACGGGAGAGATCGAATACCGGCTGGTTCAGTTGGGGCAGGACGATCATCAGCGGCACCACTGCCAGGTCCTGGACGATGAGCATGCCGATCATCACCCGGCTGGACAGGCTGCCCAGCCGGCCCTGGCCCATGAGGGTCTTGAGCAGGACCATGGTGCTAGACAGGGAGATGAGGGCGCCCAGCCACACCGAGGGCAGCCAGGGCCAGCCCCACCAGCGCCCGATGGCATAGCCGTAGGCGATGGTGAGGACCAGCTGGATGGGGGTGCCCAGCAGGGCGATGCGGCGCACGGGCCGCAGTTCCTTGAAGGAGAACTCCAGGCCAATGGCGAAGAGCAGCAGGGCCACGCCGATCTCGGCCAGTAGCTCGATACCGTGGGCGTCCGAGACGGTGATGCCCCCAGTGTGGGGGCCCACCAGCACCCCGGCCAGGATGTAGCCCAGGATCAGCGGCTGCCCGAGCCGCTGGGCGACCAGGCCGCCCAACAAGGCGGCGACCACGACGATGGCGATGTCGGCGGCGATTCCCATGAATGGCCTGTCCGTGAGAGCTGGGGTACTAACCCTTTACCGCACCGACGGTGATGCCCTTGGTGATCTGTTCCTGGAGGATGATGTAGCAGGCGATGGTGGGCAGCATGACGATCACCAATCCGGCGAAGAGGGCGCCGAAGTCCACCTTGTAGTATTGCACGAACTGCAGCACCGCCAGGCCCAGGGGCAGGGTGCGCAAATGGGAGGAGGAGAGCAGCACCAGGGCCAGGATGTATTCGTTCCAGATGGCGATGAAGGTGAAGATCCCCACGGTGGTCAGGCCGGGTTTGGCCAGGGGCAGCATCACCCGCCAGAAGAGGGTGAAGTGGGAGCAGCCGTCCATGATGCCGGCCTCCATGATGGTGGTGGGGATGGTGCGGAAGAAGGCGGTGAGCACGAAGACCGTGAAGGGGATGCCCGAGGCGGCGTAGACCAGGATCAGGCCGAGGTGGGTGTCGATCAGGTGCAGGCCCTTGAGTAGGAAGAAGAGGGGGACCAGGCCCAGGAAGATGGGGAACATCAGGCCGGCCAGGAAGGCGTAGTAGAGCAGGGAATTCCCGCGGAACTGGTACTTGGCCAGGGAATAACTGGCCATGGCCCCCACCAGGAGTTGGAGGACGAGGGTGGTGCTGGTGACGAAGATGCTGTTCCAGAAGTACTCTCCCAGCTGGGCCTCGTTCCAGGCCTTGACGAAATTGTCCAACCCCCAGACGCTGGGCAGGGACCAGGCGCTGGCGAAGAGTTCGTCGGTGGACTTGAAGGCGGTGTAGAGCAGCCAGACCATGGGGAAGAGCACCACCAGGGAGTAGAGCAGAAAGGTGGTCTGGACCAGGATCTTGCGCAGCAGGATCATCAGTATTCGACCACCTCGCGGCGCTGCAGCCACAGGGAGAAGAGCGCCAGGGCAAAGGTGATGAGGAAGAGGGTCATGGCCAGGGTGGTGGCGTAGCCGAATTTGCCCAGTTCGAAGGCGTTCTCATAGATATAGGTGGCCAGGGTCTCGGTGGCCCGGTCCGGCCCGCCATCGGTCATGATCCGCACCACGTCGAAGGTGCCGAACCCATTCAAAAGCAGGAAGACCACGCTGACCTTCATCATCTCGGAGAGCAGGGGCAGCGTTACGTGCCAGAAGGACTGCCATTCGCCGGCCCCGTCGATGCGGCAGGCGTCGTAGTAATCGGTGGGGATGCCCTCGATGGCCGACAGGTACAGGATCATGTAGAAGCCGGTGGCGGCCCAGACCTTGACCGCCACCACGCACCAGGGAGCCCAGGCCGGGTCGCCCAGCCAGGAGGGCAGGTCAGCCAGGCCGAAGAGGCGCAAAAAATTGCTGAGGATGCCGAACTCGGGGTTGAGGGCGAACCACCACAGCACGGCGATGGCCACCTGGGAGATGAGGTTGGGGAAGAAGAAGGCCACCCGGAAGAAACGCGGCCCCCGCACCAGCCGGCGCGAGATGGCCACGGCAAAGTGCAGGGCCAGGGCCGGCACTAGGGCTCCGGTGAAGACGGTGAAAAACACCGTATTGCGCAGGGCCTTCCAGAAATAGGGATCCCCGAACATCTGGTGGAAGTTGTCCAGCCCGTTGAAGTGGAGCTGCATGGAGACTCCCCGCCACTTGGCAAAGCTCACCCCAAAGGCCAGCATATAGGGGACGATCATGAAGAGCAGGTACAGGACCAGGGCGGGCAGGACGAAGAGCAGGCCGGCTTTCCAGTTCTTCTGCATGGGGCTCAGTTGCTGGCCAGGGGCCTGGAGGGAGAGCGCCGCATGCGCACCAGGTCGGGGTCCTGGCGCAGACCTTGGGCTTTTTCCTCGACCCGGGCGGCGAACTGGTCGGGAGAGAGGTACCCGTTGAGCAGGCCGCCCAGGGCGTTCTCGAACTCGATGCGCAGTTCGGGGTACCAGGAGGCGAAGCGCAGATTGAAGGTCTCGCCGCCGGCTACCTGGACCGCGTCCAGGGCGCTCTGCATGGCCGGGGGGATGGCCACTCCCTCGGTGCTGCCCGCAATGGGCACGACCGAGCCGATAGTGGCCAGGAAATGGGCGGCCATCTTCCTGGAGAGCAGGATGCGGAAGTACTCCATGCCCCAGTCCGGGTGGGCGGCCTGGCGGGGCACCCAGAAAGCCGGGCCGGCGTCCGCCTCCACGGCCCTGAGCCCTCCTCGGCCCTCGGGAAAGCCGGGCACGGGCATGAGGCGCATCTCGAAGCCGGGGGGTAGGGCGTTCTTCATCTCGGATTCGAGCCAGGTGCCGCAGGGGATCATGGCGGCCTTGCCCTGCAGCCAGATCATCTGCCCTTCGGTGTGGGAGAAGGAGGAGGAGCCTTCGAGGATATAGCCCTTATCCACTACCTGGCGCGCCAGCTGGGCCGCCTGGATCACCTCAGGGCGCTGCCAGGCCCCTGGTTCCAGGTTGTCGATGGCGACGAAGAGATCCTCGCCCCCCAGCTTGTAGAGCAGGGCGCGGTAGATCATCCCGAAATAAGAGGGGTACTTGCCCTGATGGGTGAGGGGGGCGATGGAGGTGGTGGTCTTGATCGTTTCGCAGAGGGCCATAAACTCGTCCCAGGTGGAAGGCAGGGCCCAGCCGTGTTCGTCGAACATCTTCTTGTTGTACCACAGGCCGATGACGGCGTAGGTGAGGGGAAGGAAGTACTGCTTGCCCTGGTACTGGCCCTGCTCCAGGGTGCCGGGCAGGAAGGTATCCTTGAACCTGACATTCTCCTGGCCGTAGGCGGGGGACTCCATCAGCGAGTCCAGATCGGCGACCAGGCCGTCCTGGAGATTGACCCAGAAATTGATGTTGTGGATGCACCAGAAGGCGTCGGGCGGATTGCCGGCCAGGAAGCGGGGGCGGGTCTGGTCCCAGGCCCGGGGGTTGCCCCACACATGGGCGGTGATGTCGGGGTGGGCCCGCTCGAATTCCTCGCCGGCGTCGTAGACCCACTGCAGGCCGTATCCCCCCTGGAAGAAGACTCCTTCCATGACGCGGTCTCCCAGCGCGGCCCTGGGGTCTTCGCCCCGCAGGAAAAAGGAGAGGCCGTAGAGCAGGAGCAGGGCGGCGAAGACGATTTGGGAGCGCATAGGCAGCCAGCAGAAAGAGAAGGTGCAGGAATGTAACCGGGCGAAGGGGACCTGTCAAAGGTCAGTACACCACCTGCACCACGCGCCGGGTGTTTTCCTGGCGGGCATCGCCCTCGATGGTCAGTTCGAGCAGGTAGAGGCCGGGAGGCAGCAGCTGGCCGCCGGCTCCCCGGCCGTTCCAGGAAAACTCCTGGCGGCCGGCCATGGCCTGCTTTTCTGCGGCGTAGACCAGCCTGCCGGCCAGGTCGTAGAGGCGCAGGCGCAGAGGCCGGGGGGCCAGCACATTGACCAGGTCCAGGGAGACCTGCAACTGGTCGTTGATCCCGTCCCCGTTGGGGGTGAAGACCGCGGCCAGGGAGAGGTTGGCCAGCAGATGGTCGGCTACCGGCAGGCGCACGACGTTGGAGTTGCTCTCGGCCAGTTGGGTGGCGTCGCCCGGCTCGGCGGGCTGGCGCACCTTGGAGCGGCTGTCCTCCAGAAACAGGTCGAAGCGGGTGGACTGGAGGAAGACCGCCGAGGAGAAGCGCAGCTCCACCAGCTGATCGGAGCGCAGCGGGCGGGGGAACTTGACCTGGAAGCCGGCGGGAGTGGAATCCGCCTCGGCCTCCACCGGCTGCTGGTCCACATAGGCGGCGGTGAAGCGCAGGGGCACGGTGGCTTCGATGGCCAGCTGGTCCAGGCCGGGGGCGGCGCCCTCGGGTCGCAGGAAGTAGGAGAATTCGGTGGGTTCGCCAGGGCGCACCTCCGGGGGGGAGATCTCGCCGATGGCCCGGCTGGCCAGGGGAGAGGTGTATTCGAGAGCCAGCCAGTCCAGGCTGGCCCCCTGATCGGGGTTGTCGCTGGTCAGGCGGGCGTTGAGTTCCAGGTAGCGCCGGGGCGAGGGGGAGTGGAAGGCCTCGCCGGAGGCGCCGTAGATCTTGCTCCAGGGGCTCCAGTCGCCGCCGGCCACCAGCAGGGTGTCGACGGGGCCGCGGAAGGAGGGGATGAGTTTCTCGTATTTCTTCTGGGTGACCTCCTTGCCGTCCTTGTCGCGGAAGGTCAGCTGCTGGACCACCTCGTTGCCGGTGCGGCTGCGGATCTCGAGGCGGGTGCCTGGGGGGGTGTTGGCCTGCCACGAGATGCGCTGCAGATTCTTGCCGGCACTCAGGTCGATGGTGGGAGAGGAGAACTCCAGGGACTGCGGATAACCCTCGCCGAAAACTTGTAGTTCCTCGGTGGCACCGGTCACCAGGCAGAACTGGGAGGTCCTGCCCTGGGTGCCGCCCACGGCCACGGCGCAGGCGGCGTCCCATACCCGCCAGACGAACCGGACGTAGCGGGTGGGGAGGGGGTCGAACTTGTGGTCGGCCATGCCCATGGTGAAGGATTCCTGGGTGGGATAGTCGGCGTAGTGCTTGGTCCACACCCGGCTGCCGTCTGGTGCCAGGGAGCCGTCGGAGGTGAGCACTTCGTAGTACTTGTAGATGAAGCTGCGCCGGGAGACGTAGTGGGCGGTGGTGATGCCGCCCCCCGAGCCGGAACGCACCACCACCCCGCCGATGAGGCGGAACCAGTCCACCCAGTACACGGCGCCCAGGTCGAGGGTGATATTGCCCCAGATGTCGTAGGGGGCGCGCGGCTCGTTGCGCTGCTGCCAGCGGGTGTTCAGGTCGCCGTCGGTGAGGGCCTGGGCATTGCCCGTCTGCACGGCTTCGTCCGGTTTGCTGGTGTCGACGATGATCTGGATGTCGCCGCCCTTCTGGCCCAGATCGAGCAGCAGGTTGTCGCCGATGCCCTCCACCTCCACCTCGGCCAGCCGGGCGCCTGGCGGGCTTTTGAGGACCGCGATGCGCAGGTACTGGATGGGGGTGTGCTCCGGCCGGTCCAGCTGGTAGACCAGCCGGTGTCTGGTGTTCTCCTTGAAGCGCTCGCTGATGCGGTAGACCAGGGTGTTGGGGATGGGATTGGCGATCTGGTCGAGCTGCTGCTCCCCGGTGGAGAGCAGCAGGTCGAAGAGTTCGAAGGGCGGGGCGTCCTCGGCGAAGAGCAGGGTCACCCGGTAGGCCGAGACCCCCCGGCCCAGGTCGATTTCGATGAAGCGGTCTTCCAGGGGCGCCTCCGGGTCGGGGGACCAGCCCGTATTGAGATCGCCATCCAGTACCGAGAGGGCAGCGCGCTGATCAGCTCCCCCCGCGCTGCGGATGCCGCCCCCGTAGTGCAGGGCGTCCAGGGAAGCATTGGTGTTCTTGCGGATCTGGACGGGCTTGAGGTCGCCGGTCGAGGTGAATTCCACTGCGCCCAGGGGCAACTTCCAGGTCTGCCATTCCTGCGGGGTGTCGAAGCGCAATTCATCGGCGCCCAGGAGGGTGGGCAGGGCGAGGAGGAGGAGAACTGAGGTGGGCATGGGACACCTCTGGGGGCGAGGAGGACTGGTACTTCAGAATATACTCGAAGGGGCAGTTCCCGGTGCGCCGGGGGCTTCAGGCCCAGGCGCCTTGCTTGAGCATGGCCTCAGACCTCTGGAAAGTCGAGCGGGGTGCGTTTGCCCACGTAGGGCGGTCGCAAGAGGTCGCGCTGCAGCTGGGTGGTGGCCATGGCCTCGTACTTCTTGAGATTGGCGGCGTCGCCCCAGGTGGAGTACCCGGGGGAGTATTTGTAGAGCAGGGCCCGCCGGCGCCCGGGGGCGATCCATTTGCGGGTCCCGTGGACCAGGGCCTCGGTGAAGATGAGCAGGTCGCCGGCCTTGAACGAAGGATTGACCACCAGGTGCGAGTAGACCTCGGGTTTGTAGCTGTTGAGGGCCGCCTTGTGGCTGCCGGGGACCACGATCAGACCGCCGGCCCCGGGGGGGACGTCTTCGAGGGCGTACATCACCACGATCAGGCCGTTCCACATCCGGTTGTAAGCCCACTGGTACTGGTGCTCGCCCTGGTCGGCGCGCAGGCCGCCGTGCAGGTTCTCGCGCACCTCGGTCTCCTTGTTCATCTGCAGGCCGTAGGTGTGGTCCAAGCGCAGCCAGTCGCCGATGATGGTGCGCATGATATGCAGGGTGCGCGGGTGGGCCATCAATTCCATGAAGCAGGGGTCGAGGTGGAGGAACTGGAAGCTGTGGGGGAACTCACCGGCCTGGTCGGCGTCGATGCGCTCGTTCATGCGGCGCACCAGGTCGGGGGGAATCAGGTCGCGGAAGATGATGTATCCGTTCAGGTCGAATTCGTAGATCTCGGTTTCGGTCATCTGGCTGGCTCCTCGGCTGGCCGGTTGGCAGGGGGGTGGGCGACGCAGTAATATAGGCAGGAACAGGAACGCGCCAAAGGAGGGATTCATGCCCCATATCCTGGCCCTGGACCAGGGGACCAGCAGTTCGCGGGCCCTGCTTTTCGACGAGACCGGCGAGATGGTGGCCCAGGCCCAGGAGCCCCTCACCCAGCACTATCCCCGGCCCGGCTGGGTGGAGCACGATCCCGAGGAGATCTGGCAGACCCAGTTGGATATGGCCAGGCAGGTCCTGGCCAGGGCGGGTGTGGGCCCGGCGGAGGTGGCGGCCATCGGCATCGCCAACCAGCGGGAGACCGCCCTGCTGTGGGAGCGGGCCAGCGGGGCGCCCCTGCACCGGGCCCTGGTCTGGCAGGACCGCCGCACTGCAGGGCACTGCGCCCGCCTGAGGGAAGAGGGCTGCGAGGACCTGGTCAGGGAGAAGACCGGCCTGCTCCTGGATCCCTATTTCTCGGCCACCAAGATCGCCTGGCTGCTGGACCACGTGCCCGGCGCCCGGGGACGTGCCGAAAAAGGGGAACTGGCCGCCGGCACCGTCGATTCGTGGCTGGTCTGGAAGCTGAGCGGCGGCGAGCATCTGACCGATATTACCAACGCCAGCCGCACCCTGCTGCTGGACCTGCGCCGGGGCACCTGGGACCAGGAGTTGCTGGACCTCTTCGGCATCCCCCCCGAGTTGCTGCCCCGCATCGCGCCCAGCAGCGGGGTGGTGGCCCGGACCCTGCCCGCACTTCTGGGGGCATCCATCCCCATCGCCGGGATGGCCGGGGATCAGCAGGCCGCCCTCTTTGGGCAGCAGTGCACCCGGCCCGGCCTGGCCAAGAATACTTATGGCACGGGCTGCTTCCTCCTGCGCCACACCGGCACCGAGCCAATCATCAGCCACCACCGCCTGCTGAGCACCGCAGCCTGGCAACTGGAAGGCCAGCCCCCCGAATACGCCCTGGAGGGGAGCGTCTTTGTGGGGGGAGCCGCCATCCAGTGGCTGCGCGACGGATTGGGGATCATCGATTCGGCACCCCAGGTAAACGAGCTGGCGGCCAGCGTGCCAAACAGCGGTGGGGTGGTGGTGGTGCCGGCCTTTGCCGGCCTGGGCGCTCCGCACTGGGACCCGGAGGCGCGGGGGACTATCTTCGGGTTGACTCGGGGGACCACCGCCGCCCACCTGGCCCGGGCCACCCTGGAGGGCATTGCCCTGCAGGTGGCCGATCTGCTGGAGGCCATGGAGGCGGATGCCGGGGTGGGGTTGAGCGCCCTGCGGGTAGACGGCGGCGCGTCGGCCAGCGATCTGCTGATGCAAATGCAGGCCGACGTGCTGGGCATCCCGGTGGAGCGGCCAGCGCTGACCGAGACCACGGCTCTGGGGGCGGCGTACCTGGCGGGTCTGGGGGTGGGGCTGTGGCCGGAGGTGGCGGCACTGGCGGGTCAGTGGAGATTGGAACGGCGCTTCGAGCCGGGCATGGCGGCTGGGGCTCGGGAGGCACTCAAGGAGCGCTGGCACCGGGCATTGGAGCGCAGCCTGGGCTGGGGAGGGCAATGATGGACCGGGAGCAAATGCTGGGCAGGCTGGGGGACGAGGTCTGGGACCTGATCGTGGTGGGCGGGGGGGCCACGGGATTAGGGGTAGCGGTGGATGCCCAGACGCGCGGGTACCGGACCCTACTCCTTGAACAGCGGGATTTTGCCCAGGGGACTTCGAGCCGCAGCACCAAGCTGGTGCATGGGGGGGTGCGCTACCTCAAGCAAGGCAATGTCTCGCTGGTGGTGGAGGCCCTGCGGGAACGGGGGCTGATCTTCCGCAACGCGCCCCACCTGGTGCGCGACCTGGCCTTTGTGGTGCCCCGGTACCGGTGGTGGGAAGGGCCCTTCTACGGAGTTGGGCTCAAGCTCTACGACCGGTTGGCCGGGGAGTTGAAGCTGGCCCCCTCCCGGCTCCTGGACCCGCGCCAGACCCTGGAACAGATCCCCAACGTGGAGACCCACCGTCTGCTGGGCGGGGTGGTGTACCACGACGCCCAGTTCGACGACGCGCGCCTGGCCCTGGCCCTGGCCCGCACTGCCGCTGACCACGGGGCAGTGTTGCTGAACTACCTGCGGGTGGAGGGGCTGCTCAAGGGCAAAGGGATGGTGGAGGGGGTGCGGGGGGTGGACGAGGAAAAGGGACAGGTCCACGAGTTGAAGGGTCGGGTGGTGGTCAATGCCACCGGGGTCTTCGCCGACCAGCTGCGCCATCTGGACGAGCCCTCCAGCAAACCCCTGCTGGCGCCCAGCCAGGGCGTACACCTGGTGCTTGACGCGGCCTTCCAGCCCGGCGAGGCAGCCATCATGGTGCCCCACACCGACGACGGCCGGGTGCTCTTTGTGATCCCCTGGCACCAGCGGGTGCTGGTGGGGACCACGGACACGGCCATGCCCTGGCCCGAGCTGGAGCCCAAGCCCCTGGCCGAGGAGGTGGACTTCATCCTGCGCAACGCGGCCCGTTATCTGCGGCGCGATCCGGGCCGCGCCGATATCCTCAGCTGTTTCGCCGGACAACGGCCCCTGGTGCAGGGCAAGCGGGCGGGGCGGGCCTCCAAGGCGGTGGGCCGCGAGCACCTGGTGCTGGTTTCGCCAGCCGGGTTGGTCAGCGTCATCGGGGGCAAGTGGACCACCTACCGGCGGATGGCCCAGGACACGGTGGATGCAGCGGCCTTGGTGGGGGGGTTACCGGTGTGTGCCTGCGCCACCGAGGAACTGCGCCTGCAGGGCTGGATGCCCAGGGAAGAGTTGGGTTCGGGATGGGAGGACCCGCTGCATCCGTACGGGGCGGAAAGGGGGAGGGTGGAGGAATTGATTGCTGCAGACTCGGTGTGGGCCCAGCCGCTGCATCCGCGCTTGCCTTACCTCATGGGGCAGGTGGTGTGGGCGGCGCGGGCGGAGATGGCGCGCACCCTGGAGGACGTGCTGGCCCGGCGCACCCGCAGTCTGTTGCTGGACGCGCGCGCCTCGGTGGAGGCGGCGCCTGCAGTGGCGCAGGTGCTGGCGAGTGAGTTGGGGCGGGACGAAGCCTGGGAGAAGGGTCAGGTGGAGGAGTACACGCGCCTGGCTTCGGGGTACCTACCCCCTACTTGCTGAAGGACAGGCTGCTCTTGAGCAGTTGCCGGTCCTGATCCAGGGCCAGGGCCAAAAAGCCCAGGGTTTCAGCTTCGCCCGGCTGCAGCACATGGCTGCCCTGCCAGATGCCCGGAGCCACCTGGATCACCTCCAGGTTTGATCCGGACTGCAGGCGCAGTCGCGGGGTCTGGGAGAGAGGGCGGTCGCTGAGCACGAAGAGATCCAGGTATTCGGGCTGGAGGGGATTGGGCAGCAGGGCCAGGCGGAATTCGGACACCTCCTGGCCGGCGCTGCCGTCGGCGGGATAGACCTGCAGGGTCAGCTGGCCGCTGGCCAGGTGGTTCTGGGTATCGCGCGCCTGCAGGGTGATGGTTTCGTTCCCTTGCCAGGGCTGCCCGCTCTTGAGAATCAGCACGCCGGCATCCTGGCTGATCTGGATGGGCTGGCTGCCGCTGGCCTCCCAAATGAGGCCCTCTGGGATTTCCCGTCCCTCGAAGAGATCGCTCAGGGGCAGGCGGATCTCGGTATCGCCCTCCAGCAGGTCCACCTGCAGGGTTTCCCGCAGGATCAGCGCCGGTTCCGCCGGCACCACCAGGACCCGCAGGACTGCTTCCACGCTCTTGCCCAGGGCATCCCTGGCCCTGAGGATCAGCAAAGCCTCGCCTTCCCATCCCGCTTCCGCCAATACCAGCAGCCGGTGGCTCTGGGCATCCACCAATCCGCTCAGATGCTCGGGGGCCTGCACCTCCCAGGTGAGGGTGGCAGGGTCAGCCTGGCTGACAAAATCGTCCAGGTCCAGGCTCTGGTCGAACTGGCCGGCCCGGATGGAGAGGGAGGGCAGGGAGGCCAGGACCGGCACTGTGGGGGCCGGCGAGCTGTCCGGACCGGGGTCGCCAGGGCCGCTGGTCCCGATCAGGTGAGGGAGGGGGGTCTGCAGGGCTTCGTGGCCGTCCGGATCGCGCGCTCGCAGCTGGGCCTGGCGCAGTCCGGATTGGGTATCGATGGCAGGGTTTACCACCAGCATGTGGGTGTCGGGGTCGATGCGCAGCTCCACGCCCTCCATGGCCTCTGCAGACCACTCCATCTGCGAGGGCTCCTGGTCCAGGTCAAAGAGGTATTCGTCCAGATCCAGGGAGGTGTCCACCCCGCCTAGGGGCACCGAGAGTTCGGGCAGGGGGGCGATGGTGGGCGCCCCGTCGGCCGAGGCGGCAAAGACCAGCAGGTCGAAGCCGGCGCTTTCGCCGCTGGGATCGACCACGGCAAAGTGGAGCAATTCGGTGCCGGCAAAGGAGTCGGAGGCCTCGATGCGCACGGCCCGGTTGCCGCTCAGATCAGCGCTCAATTGCTGCTGGCCGCTCACCTGCCAGCGCAGATTGCCGGCCTCGTCGTCGGGGTCCACCACCAGGGAGTCGAGGACCAGGACGAAATACGTGCCCGGGGCGATGCCTCTGCGGCGGGGCACCTCCTGCAGGGCGGGGGGCAGGGAGGGCACCACGCTGACGGTCAGCGGGGTCTGGGCGCTCAGGCCACTCCCATCGCTCACCCGCAGGCGGATCTCCTCGGTGCCGGTCCAGTCCAGGGAGGCCCCCAGCACCAGCCGGCCTTCGCGTTCCTGCACGGCGACGTGCTCGGCGCCTTCCCAGGAGAGTTCGAGTTGATCAGGGGATTCCTCCGCGTCGCTGAGCAGGGCCTGACGGGTCAGGCTGCTGTCCTGCCGGCCGCGGATCAGGCGGATATTGGGCGCCATGCGGAACCGGGGCGCATCCGCCACCGGAGCGACCGCAAAGGAGACCCGGGCGGTGTCGGCAAAACCGAATTCGTCGGCCACCATCAGGGTGAGCGCGCCCTCGCCGTTCCAGTCCGGGAGGGGGGAGAAGCGCAGGGTGCGGGGAGAAACCCCCAGCGAGGCGCCCAGTTCCTGGGGCGCCTCGAACTGCCACTGCAGCCGGTCGGGGCCGGAGTCGGGATCACTGACCAGGTTTTCCAGGGGCCACTCGAAGGGCTGGTCCTCGGCAAAGGCCACCGGCCCCAGGTCGTCGGCCAGCTGGGGCGGGGCGTCGACGTAGACTTCCACAATGGCGGAAGCGGACTGCCCGTCCGGGTTGGTGGCGGTGAGCCGCAGCTGCTCCCACAGCGAGGCCCCCGCAGGCGCCTGCAGGCGCACCAGGCGGGTCTGGGCATCGAATTCGAGGGAGAGGGCGGGGCTGGGGGAGACGAACCACTGGATGTCCTGGGGACCGTAGAGCGGGTCGAAGAGGAAATGGTCCAGTTGCAGGGAGGTAGTGTCGGCCTGGCCCCTGGCCAGCACCAGGCGCTGGGGGATGCCGGCCAGTTCGATGCCTTTGACCTGGATCTGCAGGGGGGCGATGAACTGGAAGGGCTGGTGGGCCCCGTCGGGCGTGAAGAAGCGGGTTTCCCGGCCGCCGCTCTCGTCGATGCGGATGGTTGTGCGGGGAGAGGGGGCCTTGGTCCGCAGCCTGAAGGTGGCGGCGCTGCCGGCCCCCTGGTCGCTGGCGCGCACCACGCTGTAGTCCACCTGGGTGCCGGCAGCGGCAGCGGCCGGGTCGTCGGCAGCCAGCAGGGTGTTGCGGTAGATCTCGCCGTTGCGGAGGAAGGCCCCGGGCCTGAAAGGCAGGTAGCCAGGACGGTCGTGGTCGACCAGTTCCAGGACCTGGTCGTCGAAGCTGAGGAAGATGGCGGCCCCAGAGATGGACCGGTTCTCGGCATCCACCCACAGTTCCACCTCGAACTCGTCCCCCACCTCCACGGAAATATCGGTGTCGCCGGTGCCGGCCTGGCGCAATTCCAGCTTGGCAGCCAGCAGTGCTTCGGGCACCATGTAGATGAAAAACATCAGCCCCAGTAATCCCAGCCATCCTGAGCTTCGTGCCATGAGCAGCCCTCCCTGGAAAAAGACCTTGCCAGAGAGGGCAAATCCTATGCCAAAGGGCTCCGAGCAGACATCTGTGCCCTTCTTCTCTCTGCGGCAAGAGTTTCCGGAGGTCCCTTCTAGTGAGGAAACGAGGGCAGGGGCGGAAAGATGCTCCAGGATGGGGGAAATTATTTCTCGCCTTTGGATGAGTGCGGGGTTGAACAGGGTGCCTAAAGGGGGAATAGGCAGAGCATTTCCAAGGAGTTGCAAGGCGGCAAAGGGGGGGTGGCATTGAAGTTGCTCAAAGGCAGTTGCCCTGCTGCCGCACGAAGCGGCGGTCCAGCGCTGCCGAAGGAATGGAGAAGTGAAAATCGCGCTGCCCCATTGCCCCCTGATCGCCTGGTCACTGGCCGCCGGCCTGTTTTTGTGCCGGGCCGGGTACGGGGCTATTCCCACCTTTGAAAACCGCACCCCAGCGGGTTTCTCCACCCGCGACAGCACGGCCCGCCAGGATTTCATCGAGGGCCAGCAGGTGACGGTGCGCGCCGACCTGAACCAGGCGGCCACCCCCACCTACCCGGTGATCGGCGACTTCTACAACCTCGAACGCAGCAAAGCCGTCGAGACCACCGATGTGGACGGGATGAGGGCGGATGTGGCGGTTTCGGGCACCAGCACCGTGCATATGGCCTGGATCTCCCAGGAGGTGGTTTCGCCGGTGTCCACGCCGGTGTACTTCGTGCGCTATGCCCGCAGCAACAACAACGGCGCCACCTTCTCCGATCCGGTGAGCGTCTCGGGCAGCCTGCGCTTCGACCTCCTGACCCTCAACGGGGCCGGCACCTCCTTTTCCACCCTCGATCTCGAAGTGGACAGCCGCGGCAACCCGCGCATCGCCTACGCCTTCAACTCCTCCCCCGACGGCAATACCGCGGATTTTTCCACCACTCCCAACAACGTGTACTTCAACCACTCCGAGGACGGGGGGGCCACCTGGCTGCCGGGCAACAGCGCGGTGGTGGTCAACGACACCACCACCAAAGGCAACACCAAGGGGCGGGATGCGGCCTTCCCGCGCATGGTCATCGACCAGCGCGACAACATCTTCATCACCTATGTGCGCGGTTCCAGTCCGGGCACCGGTACCGATGACATCATGCTGGCCAAGGTCAATCGCCAGACCAGCCCCTTCACCATGGAGCGGGTGGGGTCCTTGGGGACCGTGGGCAGCACCGGGGGGGTGCGCATCACCCTCTTCGGCGACCGGCAGACCGGGCCCTCCATAGATCGGGGCAGCGGCGACGTGCTGCACGTGATCTACTACAACTGGACGGGCAAAATGATCGAGCACAAGACCCTGCTGGCCGATTCGTGGAGCAATGTGAGCCCCACCGGGTGGGACCAGGACAACATCGGGGCCAAGGTCGATGGTTTTGACTACGCCGCCGCGCCCACCTCCGCCCTGGAAGTCAACGCGATCTTCTATTTCCCCACCGTGGTAGTGGACCGCGTCAGCTCGCCCAACCGCATTTTTGCCCTGTACAAGTACGGCGACGCCACCTACGAGACCATCTTCTTCAACAAATACACCTACGACAACGCGGTGGGCGGCAGCGCCGGCTGGAGCGCGGCCCAGGCCTCCCCGGTGTGGAGCACGGCCAACACGGCAGTCTTCAAGGACGGCGATCTGAGGTACAATGTAGAACTAAATTGGAAGGTGACCGAGCCGGTGGCCGCGGTGGTGGACGACCGCCGGCCCGACCGGGGGGAGCTGCACATCGTCTTCACCGCCGGGTACAGCAACACCACCGGCACCAGCCATGAGCAGGACGTGTACTACGGATTTTACAACGACGCCAGCTGGACCCTGCCCGAGAAGGTGGCCGACGACGATTCGGACGGCAGCCTCACCGAGGACGGCATCGCCAACACCGATGTCTTCCTCGCGGCGCCGATGATCGCCAAGCGCACCGGCGATCCCAACGTGTACCTGAGCTTCGTGGGCGGGACCGCCGAGGGGCTGGGGGTGGATAACGTCACCAACACCAATCACCACGCCTACTTCAAGGTGCTGGGGCGGGCAGTGACCTCGGAGGACAAGTCCGTGCCCGTGGGCGGGTACCAGTACGACCTGGATTACACCCCTGTCAATCCGCACCAGACCAGCAGCGAGGTCGCCGACCAGGCGGTGTACGTGCACGTGGCCGACAACCTCACCGGCGCCGGGCTGGGAGCCACGGGCAAGCGGAGCACCGACGGCTTCCTGGCCGGGGAGTGGGAGACGGTGGGCAGCACCCTGGCCGACGACGACAAGAACTTTGAGGGCCGGCTCAATGAGGATACTTCCACCGACAACGAGTGGGGGGACGACGACGACAAGATCGGCCTGCTGGTCAAGCTCAACGTGCTGGGCAGCGATTCGGCGACCAATCTACAAGTGGTGACCAACAGCACGGCCAGTTCCGCGGGCACCGGCAAGGGGGCGCGCACCGTGCGGGTGGGGACCAGCCCCCTGACGGGCTCGTTCTCCCTGGTAGCTGGCATCGGCACCTTTTTTGAACTGGGCGCCAACATCGACATCATCGACTCCAACACCGCGCCCACGGTGCGCATCACCCAGCCAGACGGGGTGGCTGATTCGGCTAACACCTCGTACCCCATCAGCTACGACCTGAGCGATCCGGATGACAACCTGGGGTCCACCGCCCTGCGGGCAGCGCTCTACTTCTCGCCCGACAGCACCCTGTCCTCGGTGCAGGACATCCGCATCTTTGGCACCCTGATCGCCGACGAGAACGACGCCACCAGTGTCTCTGCCAGCGGCACTGACGACTTTCTGGAGGGAACCTCCCAGGTCTACACCTGGGACGAGCCCCCTACAGCGCTGCGGGACAGCCTCTTCGCCTCCATCCTCAAGGTGCCCACTGGCAACTACTACATCTACCTGGTGGCCGACGATCAGAAGAACCTCCCGGTCTATACCCGCAGCAAGGGGCCGCTGGCCGTGCGCCACAAGCCCATCGTCGACCAGGTGGACCCCAGCAGCGCCGACACGGTAGACACCGGGGTGCGCACTGGCCTGAAGGCCAACCCCTACGACCTGGATTTCCGGGTCCGGGACTTCGACCGCCAGGGGGCCACCGAGGTGCAGCTCTTCTACTCGTCGGTGAGTGGGCTGGTCTCGGTGTCGGCCATCGGCCGGTATCCCAACCTGAGTTTTGCCCTGGGCAAGAGCCATACCGGCAAGCGGGCCATCGCCATCCCTGGGTCGGACACGCTGACCAGTGCCCATACCGAATATTCGTGGGACGTGACCGCGGCGGTGGTGGACAACGGGGTGGCCAGCACGGTCAAGGAGGGCAGTTATTTCATTTACGCGGTGGCCTGCGATTCGGTCTACACCACCGTGGGGCAGAGCATTGCCCAACTGGCCGTCAAACACTCGCCCTCCTTTGTCTTCTACGAGCCCCCGCGCGACACCCACCGGCAGCTCAATACCGGTTCTCAACCCATGTACACCGTCCAGTGGCAGAAGGGGGCGGGGGACCAGGACTTCGACGACAACGCCACCATCGACCTGTATTTCACCACCGACAGCCCGGCGACCATCAACTACGAGAGTTACCCGGATTCGCTGCTCAGGGACGCCGACACCCGCACCATCGTCAAGGGACTCAAGGAAAACGCCGGCGGGGCCAGCGACATGTACGTGTGGAGTTTCCGCAACCCAACTGACGACGTGCCCCAGGAGGGGGCCAAGGTGTGGCTCTATGCCCGCATCAGCGACAGCCACAACAACAGCAGCGTGGCCCTGGGCGGGGCCCTGACCCTGACCCACGACCCGCGCATCACCCTGCTGACCTCCAGGCTGAGCGACTACACCCCTTCTTTCTTGCTGCATCACGTGCTGCGCCTGGAGTGGGACGATTATCTGGTGGACGACGGGCTGAGCACGGACAATGCCTACATCCGGCTCTACGCCGTCACCAACCCTTCGGCCTACACCACCCTGTCCCTCCTGGACACGGATGTAAACGGGAGCACGGTATTCCTGCTCAACAGCTCGAATGGGGCCCTGACCGGCACCATCGCCAGCGTGCGGGAGGACAGCGCCAATTTCCTCGACTGGAACACCAGGCTCTTCGGGTCAGCGGCGAGTTATGACGTGTACGCAGCCATCAGCAAGGACCCCACCTTCAACAACAACTCGGCCACCACCCTCAGCAAGAGTTCGATGCCTCTGACCATCGGCATGGCGCTGCCCGACACAGCGAATTTCAGTCTAGCTCCCTCGGACCGGCCGGTGGCGATCGGGGACACCCTGACCCTGGACGTGATGGTCCAGTACGACAAGCCGATCAACTTTGTGCAGGTGGTACTCAAGTTGGGGGACAATAGCTTCTCGATCGTGGATCAGAGCGCTGCCTCCGGCACCCAGCCCTTCATCGACCTGGGCAGGGTTTTTGCCGGCACCAGCCCCATCGAGAACACCTACAAGTCTTCGGCCAGCCAGCTGCGCTTCTCCAAGTCCACCTTTGGTGGGGAGACGGTGGGGACCAAGACCCAGCCGGCGGCCCTGGCCCGCTTTCAACTGGTGGCCACCAGCAACCTGCAGGACCCCCCCTCAGTGGTGTTCTCCAAGGGAGAGACTGGCACGGTGCTGGGCCAGGTGGGCAAGAGCGACCCGGTGGACAAAGACGGGGATCTTCTGAGCATTCCCAATCCCAACTTCAAGCGGGTCCGGCGGGGGAGAATCGACGCCACCGTGGAGTTGGAGGGACACACTGCGCCGCTGGGCACGGGCAACCACTCCACCCTCCTGGATGTGCATCTGCGCCTGCCAGGCAGCGCCATCGACATCAGCGATTTGAACTTCCGTCAGGCCAACGACGGTCTGCCCAGCACCACCGACACGGTAGAGGTGCAGACCAACTCCTCGGGCGCCCTGAACCTGTACAGCGTGCCGGCCGGCCGCTACGTGCTGACCGTCAAGGATACCAGCCACGTCAGCGGGCGCACCGACACCATCGTGGTGCGCAACGGGGAGACGGTGACCATCAGCTCTGGCAACAACAACGGCTTCTTCGCCTCAGATCTGAGAGGAGACCCGGCCGGGATGCTGGCCTCCAGCGGCCGTCAACTCATCGCCGGCGACGTGAGCGAGGACAACGAGATCAACGAGGACGACGTCAACCTGATCATCGCCGCCTGGGGTACCACCACCACGGTGGCCAACTTCAAGCAGGCCGACATCAACAACGACAACAGCGTCGGGGCCCCGGACCTGACGGTGACCACCTCCAACTTCGGCAACAGCGAAGGCTTTGGCGCCCCGCCGGTGTACAAACCGGTGGCCGGTCGCCCGGCCAACAGCGAGGCGGTGGTGGAGGTGAGGCCGCAGCAACTCAGGCCCCTGGTGCCGGGGCAGGAAGTGGAGGTAGAACTGAGCGCCGAGAGACTGGATGGCTTGGCCGGGTACGAACTGAACCTGGACTACGACCCCAGGTACCTGCGCCTGGTGCCCGGCGAGGTGAAGGCCGGAGCGATCTTCGCCGCCAATCCGCGCGGAGCAGTCTTCGAGGCCCGCCCCGAGGAGGGCAGGGTGCGGCTGATGGGGGCGCGCATCGGCAAGCGCTGGGAGGCGCACGGGGCGGGCAGCCTGGCGCACCTGCGCTTCGAGGTGCTCAAGGAGGGCGCCGAGAACACCGTCCGCCTAGACGGGGGGATGTTGCTGGCCCCCGATTACGAGCGCAGCCCGGTGCGCCAGGGCAAGAACCTGGCCGACTGGCTGCTGCCCACCCAGCCGGCCCTGGACCAGAATTACCCCAATCCATTCAACCCTAGCACCGTCATTCCCTTCTCGGTGCCGCAGCGCCAGGAGGTGCGGCTGGCCATCTACGACGTGCTGGGCCAGCGGGTGCGCACCCTGGTTTCGGGACCGCTGGCTCCCGGTTTCCACACCCTGGTGTGGGATGGGAGGGATGACCTGGCCCATCAGGTGGCGGCCGGGCTCTACTTCTACCAGCTGGAGCTGGGGTCCTTCCGCCAGACCCGCAAGATGGTGCTGGTCAAATAACCATGCGCCGCGCCCTGCCTTTCCTCCTGCTGTGGGCCGGTCCGGCCCTGGGCGCCATGCCCGTCTTCGAGAACCGCACCCCGGTGGGTTTTGCCCCGCAGGACAGCACCACCACTGCTGACTTCATCGTCGGCGATACCCTCAGCGTGCGGGTGGACCTCAACCAGGCCGCCACCCCCACCTACCCGGTGATCGCCAACTTCCACGCCGTGGAAAAGAGCGACCAGCTCAGCAGCACCGACACCGACGGCATGCAGGTGGACGTGGCCATGGTGGACGTGGCGCCCTTTGGCCTGGGCGCCGATCAGTTGGCTCCGGGTGTGACCAGCGCCACCCTCTTCCCGACCGTACACGTGGCCTGGATCGAGCAGGCCGGCCTCTCCAACGGCAGTGTGTACAATGGCGGGATCACCCCCATCTACAAGGTGATGTACGCCCGCAGCACCGATGGGGGGGCCACCTTTACCTCGGCGGTGAGCGTCTCTGGCTCCCTCACCTACCACCCTCTGACCACCAATGGCAACGGGACTTCCTTCTCGACCCTGGATCTGGAGGTCAGCAGCGGCGGCCAGCCCCGGGTAGCCTATGCCTTTGTCTCCACCGCCTCCCATGCCCGCGACAAAAACGTGTTTTTCTCCTACTCGCAGGACAACGGGCTCACCTGGCAGACCCCGATCAAGGTGAACAACACCGCCACCGCCGAGGGGCGCAGCTGCGCCTTTCCGCGCCTGGCCATCGACGACCGCGACAATATCTTCATCGCCTACGTGCGGGGCACCAGCCGGGGGACGGGCAGCGACGACATCATGCTGGCCAAGGTCAACCGCTACACCGATCCATTTTCCATGGAACCCACGGGTGAGGATGGCCTCAGCGGCAGCGGCGGGGTGAGGCTCACTCCGAACAACACGGACCGCAACACCGGGCCTGACATCAAGGTGGGGGACGGGGACGCCCTGCATGTGATCTATTTCCACGACACTACCGATATCACCGGCGACCGCATCGAGCACAAGCGCCTGCGCAGCGACACCAGCTGGGTGAATGTCGGTTCCTCGGGATGGGACCAGACCGCCAGAGGGGCCTTGGTGGCCACGTTCGATAACGAGTCGGCCAACAACGCGGCACTGGAGACCAACGCGGTCTACTACTTTCCCACCCTGGCAATCGACCGGCTGCGCCTGCCCGACCGGGTCTACGCCGTCTTCAAGTACGGAACCAACACCCCGGCGGAGGGGATCTACTTCAACAGCTACAACGATGTGGGAGCTGTGGGCAGCAGCGCCAGCTGGGGCACGGCCACCGCGGTCTGGAACACCGCCCTGTTCAGCGACGACAACCAGAAGTACAACATCGAGTTGGACTGGGAACTCACCGAGCGGGTCAGCGCGTTAGTGGACGACCGCCTCGAAAACCAGGGGGACCTGCACATCGCCTTTTCGGCCGGGTACAGCAACACCAGCGGCATTAGCCATGAGCACGACATCTACTACGCCACCTACAACGGGGTGAGCTGGACCCTGCCCGAAAAGGTGGCCGACGACGACTCGGATGGCAGCACCGAGGACGGCATCGCCAGCACCGACGTGTTCCTGCTCAGCCCGGCCCTGGCCCAGCATCCCGAGAACGACAACCTCTTCCTGGCCTTTGCCGGCGGCACCGGCGAGGGCTTCGGCCTGGGCAATGTGACCAATGTCAACCACCACCCTTACTTCAAGGTGCTGGGCCGCGCCATCACCTGGGAGGACGAGTCCGTGCCGGTGGGCGGGTACCAGTACACCCTCACCTACAAGCCGGTGAACCCCCAGAGCGTCACCAGCGAGCTGACCCACAATCCCGTGTACGTGCACGTGGCCAACCCCACCGACGGATCCGGTCTGGGGGCCAGCGGCAGCAGCAGCGACGGCTTTCTGTCCGGCGAGTGGGAGACGGTGGGCAGCACCCTGGCCGACGACGACAAGTACTTCGAAGGGCTGGTGAACGACGATTCCACCACCACCAACGAGTGGGGGGACGACGACGACAAGATCGGCCTGCTGGTCAAGCTCAACGTGCTGGGCAGCGACTCGGCGACCAACCTGCAAGTGGTGACCAACAGCACCGCCAGCGCCGAGGGCACCGGCAAGGGGGCGCGCACCGTGCGGGTGGGGTCTTCTCCGATAGTGGGGTTCCTGGCCGACACCTATTTCCAGCTGGGGGCCGACATCGACATCCTCCCCTCCAGCAACAAGCCCACGGTCTCCATCTCCCAGCCCGACGGGGTGAACGACAGCGCCAACACTTCTTTTGGCATCATCTATAACCTCAACGACGCGGACGACAACCTCAGCAGCAGCGGCCTGAAGGCGGCCTTCTACGCGTACCCGAGCAACAGGTTGCGGACCGTGCAGGATGTCCGCATCTTCGGCACCCTGGTGGCCGACGAGAATGACGTCAGCACCGTCTCTGCCAGCGGCACCAACGACTTCCTGGAGGGCACCTCCCAGACCTACACCTGGGACGAGCCCCCTGCAGCGCTGCAGGACAGCCTCTTCGCCTCCATCCTCAAGGTGCCCAGCGGCGATTATTACATCTATCTGGTGGCTGACGACCAGAAGAACCCGCCGGTCTTCGCCGTCAGCCCGGGGCCGCTCACCATCCGGCACAGCCCGGTGGTCCAGCAGATCGACCCCAGCGGGGCCGACACGGTGGACACCGGGGTGCGCAGCGGCCTGAGGGCCAATCCCTACGACCTGGATTTCAGTGTGGTGGATTACGACAGCCAGGCCCGGGTGCAGCTCTTCTACGCCTCGGCCACCGGCATCACCTCGCTCTCGGCCAAGGGCGTCTATCCCAACCAGAATTTCGTGCTGGGCAAGAGCGTCTCCGGGACCCGGGGCACGGCCATCACCTCCACCACCTCGCTGACCAGCCACGACCACCAGTACTCGTGGGACGTCACCTCGCCGCAGATCGCCCAGGGGCTCTACTACCTCTACGCGGTGGCCAGCGACTCGTTCAGCGCCACGGTGGGCAACAGCAGTGCGGCGCTGGTGCTGCGCCATTCGCCCTCCTTTGTCTTCTACGAGCCGGCCAAGGACACCCAGCGGCAGGTCTTCAGCCGCTCCCAGCCGGTCTACACCATCCAGTGGCAGAAGGGGCCGGGGGATCAGGACCTGGACAACAACGCCAGCATCTCCCTGTACTTCACCACCGACGATCCGGCAGCGACGGATCACTCCACCGAGGCGGGGGCTTCGTCCACCTCGCTGACCAGCGACGCGGACACCCGGCTCATCGTCAGCGGCCTGTCCGAAAACGGGGACGGCCCCAGCGACATGTACGCGTGGAACCTGCGCAGTCCGCCCAACAGCGTGCCGGTCAGCGGCACCCGGGTATGGCTCTACGCGGTGATCGACGACGGCAACGGCAACGTGCAGGTGGCCAAGGGGGGCTCCTTGGTGGTCACCCACGCTCCCAGCATCCTGCTCAAGACCCGCATGCCCGAGATCAGCCAGGGAGACCTCATCCGCCTGGAATGGGACGACTACCTGGTGGACGACGGCGCCAGCACCGACGACGCCTATATCCGCCTCTACGCCTCGACCAGTTCGGGACTGAGCAGCCTGCAGGCGCTGGAGGCTGCCAACCCGGTGATCCTCAACAGTAGCACCGGCACCACCTCGGGCACCATCACCGCCATCCGAGAGAGCGAGGGCAATGCCTTCAACTGGGACACCAAGACCAGCACCTTTGCCCTGGCCGAGGGCTCCTATGCCATCTACGCCGGCATCAGCGCCGACCCCACCTTCTCCGACAACACCACCGGGCAGGTGAGCGAAGCCTCGAACCGGCTGGTGGTCAAGACCGGTTCCGGGCTCAGCCCGCACCTGTCGCTCAGCCCCAACAAGGTCACCGTGGGGGCAGGCGATACCCTCACCTTCGAGGTGCTGGTCCAGTCCGGAGGGATGGCCGCTGAGGCGATCAGCGCGGTGGTCGACCTCCAATCCTCGGTCTTTTCGGTGGTCAACTCCTCCAGCCCCTTCACCGATCTGGGGGTGGTGTTCAGTGGGGGCAGCGTGGTGGAGAACACCACCTCGGGCACCAAGGTGAGGTTCACCAAGACCAAGCCCGGCGGCGAGCTGGTGGGCACCGCTGCCAATCCGGCCCGGCTGGCCAGTTTCCGGGTGGTGGTCGGCAACAGTATCAGTGGGACCAGTGCCATCAAGTTCGACGACGATGCAGCCCTCAACCTGGCGGGGAATTCGGTGTCCCTGAAGAGCAGTACCGGCATGTCCGTCCAGAACGCCCAGGTGCAGGTGGTGGGCAGGGGACGTATCGAAGCCACCGTGCTGCTCGAAGGCCGCTCGTCGCCCATCGGCAATGGCAACCACTCCACCCTGCTCGACGTCCACCTGCGCCTGCCCGGCAGCACGGCCGATGTGGTAGAAAGCAGGTTCCGCTCGGCCAACGACGACCTGGCCAGCACCACCGACACCGTGGAGGTGCAGACCAGTTCCTCGGGCGCCCTGAGCCTGTACAGCGTGCCGGCAGGCCGCTATGTGCTGACCGTCAAGGACACCAGCCATCTGAGCGGGCGGACCGATACCATCGCCGTGCGCAACGGCGAGGTGCTGATCCTCGGCAGCAGCCACGGCTTCTTCGCCTCGGACGTGCGCGGCGACGCCTCCTTCCTCCTCGGGCAGGACGGCCACCAACTGAAGGCCGGGGATGTGACCGAGGACAACGAGATCGACGAGGACGACATCAACGCCATCGACGCGGCCTGGGGCACCAATACCAGTGCGGCCTACTTCAAATCAGCCGACCTGAACAACGACCTCCGGGTGAGTATCGAGGATCTAGTCGTGACCAGCTCGAATATCAGCAACACCACCGGCTTGGGAGCGCCCCCGGTCTTCAAGCCGGCCTACCTGCGCGACAACGGGCAGGCCGGGGTAGAGGTCTCGGCGCCGCAGTTCGCCGGCGAGTGGTGCCAAGGCTTGGTGATCGAACTGGTCTACCGGGCAAAGGGGCTGGGAGACCTGGCGGGATACGATCTCGAGCTGGTCTACGATCCAGGGGAGATGGAGGTAGAGGAGGAAGGCCTGGAGGCAGCGGGGATCTTCCGCGACAACCCGCAGGGGTACACCAGGCGGGTGGCACCGGAGGAAGGCCGGCTGGGAGTGGCCGCAGCCCGCCGGGGCAAGGGCTGGTCCGCCTCGGGTGAGGGCGAGCTGTTGCGGGTGAAGGTGAAACTCCATCGGGACGGTTACCCGGAGTCGCTGCGGCTGAGAGAGGGCAAATTCCTCGCTTCATCTTATCAGAGTACTGCCATCCGCTTGCTCAACGATCCGACTGAACTTGCCCTGCCCAAGAACTTCTCCCTGGGGCCGAACTACCCCAACCCCTTCAACCCCAGCACTACCATCCCCTTCACCGTGCCCCTGGGGGTCAGGGGATCGGCGCTGGTGGCGGTGGAGATCTACGACCTGCTGGGCCAGCGGGTGCAGACCCTGTTGGAGGAGCCGATGAAGCCGGGCTACTACCGGGCGGTGTGGGACGGGCTGGACAGCGCCGGCCAGTTCCTGGGCAGCGGGGTGTACTTCTGCCGGGTGCGGGTGGGGGAGCAGGTGCAGGTGCGCAAGATGGCCCTGGTGAAGTGAAGACAATTCACTGGCGGCGCCAGCGCTCCAGCTCTTCCTTGAGCGGCGCCCAGTACTGGCGGTCCAGTGCTCGCTCCTGATCCTCTTCTTCCCGCAACATACGCGCTAGTGAGGCTGCGTCCCCAGCAAGCGCTTCGCTGAGTAGAGGGCGTCGCCGGGCCGCCTCCCGAGTAAATTCTGGATATTTTTCAGCAAGGACCTGGAGAATTTCCGGGGTCCGGCCCTCGGCCAGCCAGAAGCGCACCCTAGCTGTGGAAGCGTCCAGGCCGTGCCGGTAGAAATCCACTTCCAGCAGTCGCCGGATCATCGGCCAGTCCTTGTCTCGCTGGGTTTTCTTGCTCTTGACCAGGTCTTCCACTGCCATTACGGCTACCTGCCCCACCTCAGGCAGGTCGATTTCTATCCGCCGCTCCCACAACTCCGAAAATTCCCCCATTCCTCTCCACCTGCCCATCACGTCGATACGCAGACCTTCGGCCGCACGGCAGCGGAAATGACAGGCATGGCCTCGGCGGAGGACTTCCTCAGTGAGGCGGGGGAAGTAGATGGGTTCAGCTTGAAGCGCCTTCAGGGCGGCGCGCAGGTGATCCAGGTTCTCTGGCGAGACCAGGATCGCCAGGTCGATGTCGCGGCTGAACTCAGCGGCCCCGTAGAGGATGCAGGCCTGACCTCCCATCAGCAGGGCCCTGGTCTGGGAAGTAAAGAGAATGGAAAGGGCTCTGGGTATCGGGTTCTGGGTCATAGGTTCCTCCCAGGAGCAGGAACACCTCCCAGAGCTTCTGGGATTCGACAAAGCGCTCTGCCGGAGAAAGGGCGCACCATTCGCGGAGGTCTTCTTCGTCCATTGTGTACGACCAGGTGCCCCTAGGCGGGGGCGAAACGCTCCAGCCGCCAGCGCCGGACCCAGAAGCGATCCAGGCGGACCCGCAAACGCACCTGGTCCTCGGCAAAGTCCTGGGCGAGGACTTCTCCCTGGTGGTGGAGCTGGGAGAGCAAGCGGCCCTCCTGCTGGGGGATGTGGAGATCCACGGTCACCTCCTCCTCCTGGCTGTAGAAAAGGATCTTTTCCCGCAGGATTTTCAGGCCCACGCCGCTGAGGGCCGAGACCGCCACCGCGCCGGCCTGCCGGGCGTAGTGGCGGGCCAGCCGCTCCTCCTCGGCCGGATCGACGCGGTCGATCTTGTTGTAGACCAGCAGGGTCGGCTTGTCCTCCAGCCCCAATTCCCTCAACACCGCATCGACGGTGGTTTTCTGCTGCTCGTACTGAGGGTGGCTCATGTCCACTACGTGGAGGAGCAGGTCGGCCTGCAGGGCCTCTTCGAGGGTGGCGTGGAAGGAGGCGAAGAGGTGGTGGGGCAGCCGGCGGATGAAACCCACCGTGTCGGTGAGCAGGATCTTGCGCCGCTGGCCCAGCTGCACGGCCCGGGTGGTGGAATCGAGGGTGGCGAAGAGCTGGTCGGCCACCAGCACCTGGGCCCCGGAAAGGGCGCGCATCAGGGTGGATTTGCCGGCGTTGGTGTAGCCCACCAGAGCCACCTTGAATTCCTCCCGGCGCTTCTTGCGGCTGGTGGCCAGCTGCCCGCTGATGCGCTCCAGCTTGAGGTTGAGTTCGCTGATGCGCCGGCGGATCAGGCGGCGGTCTATTTCCAGCTGGGTTTCGCCCGGGCCGCGCACGCCCACCGCGCCCATGCCGCGGATGGCGCCCCCGCCGGCCTGGCGCGAGAGGTGGGACCACTGGCGGGTGAGGCGGGGCAGCAGGTAGTTGAGCTGGGCCAGTTCCACCTGGAGCTGGGCGGTGTGGGTGCGGGCGTGGAGGGCGAAGATGTCGAGGATCAGGCCGCTGCGGTCGAGGATGCGCAGGCCGGTCAGTTTTTCGAGGTTGCGCATCTGGGCCGGCGAGAGGTCGTTGTCGAAGACGACCAAGTCGGCGCCGCAGCCTTGGGCCAGGGGTTTGAGTTCGTCGGCCTTGCCTTTGCCGATATAGTAGGTCGGGTCTATGCGCTCCCGGTGCTGGAGCAGGCGCGCCCCTTCGCGGAGGGTGGCGGTGTGAGCCAGGCGGCTGAGTTCGTCCAGCGAGTCCTCGGCTTCCCAGACCGGGATATGGGGCAGGGACACGCCGACCAGCAGCACGGGCTGGGGGCTAGGAGGGGCGACGGGGTCACTCAATAGGGGGGAACACCTCCGGGGTCAACAGAAGTCTAAGGATCAATATGACGGTCTCCTTGACACCTGTCAAGCGAAGGCATACCCTAGGCGAATAACCGGAACTAGCGAGGGAGCGAGAACGTGTCCGAATCCCAGTTTCCCATCGCGGTGGTCGAGGCCCCGCCCGGCGGCCTGCCTGCCGAAATGCCCATCCTGCCGGTGCGCCATACCGTGGTCTATCCCTACATGCCCCACCAGCTCACCGCCGGGGGGACGCGGGCCCTGCGCACCCTGGAGGCGGCGGCCGAAAGCAACGGCCTGCTGGCCATCTTCGCCCAGCAGAACCTCGATGCCGAGGAGGCGGGAGCCGCCGACCTGTACCGGATGGGCACGGCGACCAAGATCCACAAGCTGTGGCGGATGCCAGACGGCACCGTGCGGCTGATCATCCAGGGATTGGCCCGTTGCGGCCTGGGCGAACTGGTGCAGGAGACCCCCTTCCTCAAGGGCCGGATCCTCAGGCTGGAAGACGAGGGCGACCCGGAGTCCACCCAGGTGCAGGCCCTGTGCCGCACCGTGCACCGGCAGTTCAAGGCCATCGTCGAGATGACCCCCAACATGGCCCGCGAATTGCAGATCATCGCCATGAACATCGACCACCCGGGGAGGCTGGCCGACTTTGTGGTCTCCAACCTCGACCTGGCCCTGGAGGAAAAACAGAAACTCCTCGAACTGCTGGACATCGGCCAGCGGCTCGAGTACCTGACCGGACTGCTGGCCCGCGAGCAGGAGATCCTCGAGGTGGGCATGAAGATCCAGGCCCAGGTCCAGGAGAAGCTGGGCAAGTCGCAGCGCGAGTACTATCTGCGCGAGCAGCTCAAGCACATCCAGAAGGAGCTGTCCGGCGACGACCCGCAACTGGCCGAGGGCGAGGAGTTGCGCGCCAGGGTGGAGGCGGTCCAACTCTCCCCCGAGGGCAGGGAGGCCGCCGAGCGCGAATTGCGCCGGCTGGAGCAGATGAACAGCTCTTCGCCGGAATACTCGATGGCGCGCACCTATCTCGACTGGCTGCTGGCCCTGCCCTGGGCAGTGTCCACCCAGGACGACCTGGACCTGAGCGCCGCCGCGCGGGTGCTGGCCGAGGACCACTACGGCCTGGAGAAGGTGAAGGATCGCATTCTAGAATTCCTGGCCGTGCGCCGGCTGCGCCAGGAGACCAAGGGGCCCATCCTCTGCTTCGTGGGACCGCCGGGGGTGGGCAAGACTTCCCTGGGCCGCTCCATCGCCCGGGCCATGGGCCGCAAGTTCCTGCGCATCTCGCTGGGGGGGGTCCACGACGAAGCCGAGATCCGCGGCCACCGCCGCACCTATATCGGCTCGCTGCCCGGCCGCATCATCCAGGGGCTGCGCAAGGCCGGGGCGAACAATCCGGTTTTCATGCTCGACGAGATCGACAAGCTGGGGGCCGATTTCCGCGGCGATCCGGGCTCGGCCCTGCTCGAGGTGCTGGACCCGGAGCAGAACAACACCTTTGTGGATCACTACCTCGACGTGCCCTTCGACCTGTCCAAGGTGCTCTTCATCGCCACCGCCAACCTCCTAGGGCCGGTGCCGCCGGCGCTGCGCGACCGCATGGAGGAGATCCCCATTCCCGGGTACACCCCCGACGAAAAGCTGCAGATCGCCCGCCGGCACCTGCTGCCCAAGCAGGTGGAGGGGCACGGCCTGCGCCCGGGCCAGTTGCAGCTGGCCGACGAGGCCCTGGCGCGGCTGATCGGCGAGTACACCCGCGAGGCCGGTCTGCGCCAGCTGGAGCGGCAATTGGGCGCCCTGTGCCGCAAGGCGGCCCGGCGCATCATCGAGGGCAAGCGGCGGCGTTTCAAGCTCAAGGCCGGCGAGCTGGAGGAGTACCTGGGACCGGCCCATTTCTTCGCCGAGGTCGCCGCCGGCAAGGGCGAGGTGGGGGTGGTCACCGGCCTGGCTGCCACCGCGGTGGGCGGGGAGATCCTCTTCATCGAGGCCACCCGCATGCAGGGCAAGGAGCAGCTGATCCTGACCGGCCAGTTGGGGGAGGTGATGCGGGAATCGGCCCGGACCGCCCTCAGCTATCTGCGGACCCGGGCCGACGACTGGGGGGTGAAGGCCAAGGATCTGAGCGAGGCCGACGTCCACATCCACGTGCCTGCCGGGGCCACGCCCAAGGAGGGGCCTTCGGCGGGCATCGCCCTGGCCGTGGCCCTGGTCTCCCTCTTCACCGGCCGGGCGGTGCGCAGCGACCTGGCCATGACCGGCGAGATCACCCTGCGCGGCCGAGTGCTGCCGGTGGGGGGCATCCGCGACAAGGTGCTGGCCGCCCAGCGGGCCGGCATCCGACGGGTGATCCTGCCGGCCAGGAACGCCAACGATCTGGAGGAGATCCCCGCGCCGATCCGGGCCCAGATGCGCTTTGAACTGGTGGAGCGCTTCGACCAGGTGCTGAAGCTGGCGCTGCTGGGGGGAAAGCGCCCCGCGGAGGTCCAGCTCGCCCCGCGAAAAAAAGCAGCGGGCAAGGCCAAAGCCAAGCCCAGGGCCAAACTCAGGACCCGGAGCCGATGAAGGCCAGGGAAGAGCTGCGCGCCGCGCTGGCTGCAGAGGGAGGCAGGTCGCTAGCCAAAATAAGGCAGGCTTTCTGGAAGGGGCAGCTGGAGCACCTCAGACAGGCCCACCAGCAGGGGGCCGGCGGCCTGGAGACGGCCCGCGCCCTGGCCGAGGGCATGGATGCCCTGGTGCTCGAAATCTGCGCCGGAGCCCCGGCTCCCCAGGGCTCCCATGCCCTGGTGGCCCTGGGGGGGTACGGGCGCCAGGAGATGAGTCCGTACTCGGACGTGGACCTGCTCTTCCTCTTTCCCAAGGCCAGAGACAAACAGGCCGGCTTCATCTCCGGGGCGCTGCGGCCGCTGTGGGATCTGGGTTTCGAGGTGGGCCACAGCAGCCGCACCCTGGCCGAGGTGGTGGAGATGTCCCACCAGGAGCTGGACGCCCGCACCGCGATGATGGATGGCCGTCTGCTGGCCGGCGATCCCGACCTCTTCGCCCAGTTCCAGCAGCGGCTCTACGCCAAGCTCCCCCGCCAGACGGTGGCCGGGCTGCGCCAGTGGCATCAGGCCCGCAGCCAGGCCGGCGGTTCGGTGCAACTGCTCGAACCCAATCTCAAGGAGAGCCCCGGCGGGCTGCGCGATCTCCAGGTGCTCGAATGGGCGCTCAAGGCCAAAGCCGGCGGGCCCGAGGTGGAGTCGTGGCGGCAGCGTCTGCTGGACGCCGAAGAAAGCGCCGCCCTGGCCCGAGGCCGCGAGTTCCTCTGGCGGGTGCGCCACGAATTGCACTTCGAAGTGGGCCGGCGTCACGACGTGCTGGAGCACGCCCTCAAGCCCCAGATCGCCCGCCGCTTCGGGTACGAGGACCGGGGCAGGGAACTGGCGGTGGAGCAGTTCATGCAACAGTACTACCTCCACGCGCGGGCGGTGTACAACCTGGTGGAGCGCGCCTTTGAGCAACTGACCAGCCGGGAGCGCGAAGGCCGGCGGCTGCTGCTGGAAGAAGGGGTGGAGGTGGTGAATGAGAAGATCGAATTGCGGGAGGGCGAGGCCTATTTCGCCGCCGAGCCCCTGCGCCTGCTGCGCCTTTTCTCCCTCCTGCAGACCCGCAGGCTGCGCCTCAGCGAACAGGCCCAGCGCGCCATCCGCGCCTCCCTGCATCTGATCGACGACCAGGTGCGGCGCTCGCCCGAAGCCCGCGACCTCTTCATGGCCATCCTCAAGCGCCGGCAGTGCGCCTCCCGCACCCTGCGGGCCATGCACCAGCTGGGGGTGCTGGGGGCGTACCTGCCCGAGTTCGGGGCGCTCACCTGCCTGGTGCAGTACGATATCTACCACCTCTACACCGTGGACGAACACGTGCTGGTGGCCCTGGATAATCTGGAATCTCTGGGCCGCGAGGCCGAGCAGCGGCCCCTCAACCACCTCTTCTCTGCCTTCCCGCGCCGCGAGCTGCTCTACCTGGGCGTGCTGCTGCACGACATCGGCAAGTCCAGGCGGGAGGACCACATTGTCTGCGGGCTGGAGATGGCCGGCCAGCTGCTGGAGCGGATTGAGCTGCCCCGCGAGGATCGGCGCTTCGTGCTCTTTCTGGTGGAGCACCACCAGGACATGGTGATCATCTCCCAGCGCCGCGATCTGGACGACTACCGGATGATCGCCGAGTTCGCCGGGCTCTTCGCCAATATCAGTTGGCTGGAGGCCCTGTACCTGATCTCCTATGCCGACCTGTCCGCTGTGGCCCGCGACGCCTGGACCGACTGGCAGGGGGCCCTGCTCTGGGACCTGTATCACAAGACCCGGGAGCAGATCGAGTCCGGGCTGAAGACCCTGGAGGAGCAGCACCACGTCCGCCAGTTGCTCGAGATGCACCTGCGCTTCATCACCGGCACCTGGCCGGCCCACAAGGTGGCCGCCTTCCAGGCCCACGTGCAGCAGCTGCCTTCCCGTTACCTGATGGCCTATAACCGCGACCAGATCGAGGCCCACCTGGGCCTGATCGAGGACTTGGAGGGGCAGCCGCTGGCGCTGGAGTTCGCCGAGAGGCCGGCCTATACCGAGCTGGCCATCTGCACCCGGGACCAGCGCCACCTGCTGGCCAAGATCTGCGCGGTGCTGGCGGTCAACGACATCGACATCCTGCGCGCCCAGGTCAATACCCGCGCCGACGCCGTGGTGCTGGACACCTTCCAGGTGACCGACGTGGACGGCGGCCCGGTCCTGCCCCAGCGCAAGCAGCAGCGGGTGGGGGAGCAACTGGCCCAGGTCATCGGCGGGGCGATAGAGGAGGATCAGCTCTTCGGGCAGTACAGCGCCAATTGGAACTGGCGCGCCCGCAAGGGCGAGGACCACCTGCGCCCGCCCGAGCTGAAGTTCGAGAACCAGGTTTCGGATCGCTATACCGTGGTCGAGGTGGACGCCCAGGACCGGGTGGGCCTGCTCTACAAGATCACCCAGGTGCTCAGCGAGCAGGAACTCGACATCCACACCGCGTTGATCAACACCGTGGCCGACCGGGCCACCGACGCCTTCTACGTGGTGGATGGGCGCGGCCAGAAGATCGTCAACTACGAAGTGATGGAGAGGATACGCCAGCAGCTCCTGGAGCGGCTGGATACCTAGGAGCCGCTAACAAAATGACCTTCTGGCGTCGCGCGGCTGCGAGCCGCAATGGACGGCGTTATCCTCAGTCGGTGTATCTTGCTCCACAGATACACCTTCTTCGGATGCCTTGCCCTTGCGTCCCTCGCTCGCGCTTTGGCCGACGAATTCCATTCTGTTAGGGGCTCAGCCATGCGCATAATCGATATCGAAACCCATCCGATTTTCATCCCGTACCAGGAATTCAACGCCCGGGTGCTGACCCGCTATCACGGGCGGGCCATCCAGGGGCGGACCATCCTGGTGGTGCGCACCGACAGCGGCCTGGAGGGGTACGGGGAATCCTGGGGAGGATTGGAGGCCGGCCCGCTGCGCGACAAGTACCTGGGCACCGACCCCTTCGACTGGCTCAACGCCGAGGCCGACCTGCCCATGAACATGGCCCTGTACGACCTGATGGGCAAACATCTGGGAATGCCGGCCTGGAAGCTGATGGGGCCCAAGGTGCGGGCCTGGGTGCCGGTGGCGGCCTGGGCCGTGTCGCAGGCCCCCGAGGGCATGGCCGAGGAGGTGCGCCAGGCCGCCCGCCAGGGGTACCACTGGCTCAAGTACCACGTGGACGAGGTCCAGAACACCGTGGACCAGACCGAGGCCATGCATCAGGCGGCGCCCCGGGGCTTCAAGATCCACTACGACTTCAACGCCAATACCGATGTGTACACCATGCTGGCCCTGCTCAAGGAGCTGGAGCGGTTCCCGGTGGCCGGCCGTTTCGAGGACCTGCTGCCCGTGGGCGACGAGGAGGGGTATCGCCAATTGCGCGCCAAGTGCGAGTTGCCGGTGATCATCCACCACGGCCCGCCCGAGGTGATGCTCAAGGGTCTGTGCGACGGGTACATGGCCGGGCACGCCCCGGTGGGCATGGCGATGAAGGTGGGAGCCATCGCCGAGGCAGCCAACGTGCCGGTGATGTACCAGCAGTGCGGGGGCACGATCAACCAGGCCTTTCTGGCCCACGAGGTGGCGGTAGTCCGCAAGGCCACCCTCGACCACGTCGATATCTGCCATCTCTGGCAGGACGACGTGACCTTGGAGCGCATGGAGGTGGTGGGCGGAAGTGTGGCGGTGCCCGAGGGGCCGGGGCTGGGGGTGTCCTTGGATTGGGAGAAGCTGGAACGGTACAAGGCGGGAGCGCCGGGAGATGCGGGACGTTTCCTGGTGCGACTGCGCTACGCCGAAGGGCTGACCATCTACACCCGCCACGACCCCAATCGGCCGGGGCACACCGACGACCTGCGCTTTCTGGCGCGGCTGCACCACCACCGGGCCCCGGGGTATGCGCCGGGGTACGCCAATCCCATCACCACTGATTTTCTCGACGAGAGCACCACCCCGGATTTCGCCCGGCTCTGGCAGCAGACCGAGGCGGGGCCGTTGTGGATCAGGGAGTGAGCTCAGCGCACCAGCAGCAGCTTGCGCGTCTCGACCTGCTGGCCGGTGCGCAGGGAACACAGATAGAGTCCGCTGGCCAGGAGCTGCCCCTGGTCGTCGCGGCCATCCCAGCGCGCAGTGTGGAGACGGGCCCGCTGCAGACCTGAGACCAGGGTGGCCACCCTTTGGCCGGCTGAGTTGTAGATGGCCAGCTCGACAACAGCGGCAGCCGGCAGGGAGAAGCGGATGATGGTCTCGCTGTTGAAGGGGTTAGGGAAGTTGGGCAGGAGTTGAAACCCCGCAGGCCGGGGCTTATCCTCTGCCGGCGCTGCCTGGGGCAGTGCGAAATCCATATCCCGGAGCACGAAGCTCCCTTCGGGTGCGCTGATCTGACCCGATCCTTCCAGGCGAAAGCCGTACCACTCCTCTCCCGGCACCTGTGCTTCAAAGACCGCTGGATTGGTCTCCATGTCCCTCAGAGAGCACCTGCTGTAGTGGGACTGATACGGATAGCTAGCACCGGAATAGCCCCGCATCTCTCCCTGGATGCGCAGTTCGCAGCGGGTCGGGTCCAGGCCGCTTTTCAGGCGATCCACACCCGCAATGCGCACCCGGGTATTGGGATAGATGATCAGCAGGCCTTCTCGGGCAATGGTCAGGTCTCCCTCCACAATCACCTCGCCGGTCCAGAAGATCTCCCCGCGCAGGGTGCCGGCCCAGCGGGGTTGGAGGATGTCCAGGCGCAGGGCATCTCCCTGCCGCCGGATCTGGCGGATAGCCAACCCGGTGGTTGCAGCAGCAGGATTCGCCTCCAGTGCCAGGTCCGTGAAGCGCACGCTGTCGAAGGGATCGGTGGCATCCCCCTTATTGCCGGCGCGGGCGTCCTTTTCGTCGTGCGCCCAGAGATCCAGCCCGTCGCGGCCCTCGCCAGAGGCACTAGCGTCGGCGCAGATCAGGTCCACCAGCTTGTGCCCTTCGCCATTGTTGTTCTCGCGGGTGGGGTGGATGTGCCAGACGAGCAGACCCTCGGCAGGCAGGTGCCGGTTGTAGTAATGGCTGTGGCGGGTCCGGTGTTCCAGGAGCAGGTAGTCCTGCACGTAGACCTGCTGCGCGTCTGAGCGGACAGACAGGGGGACTTTGTAGACGAAGCCCTGCTGGTGCAGGTCCAGGATCTCCAACCCTGCCGCATCCCCCTGGACCTCCACCAGTTGCTCGTTGTCAGGGCCGATCCAGCCCAGCATCTCGCGGCTCCAGGCGCACAGGGGATTGGGGCCATCGTCGCCGTGCCAGCCGTGGGCACCCCAACCCATCAGGCCCCAGTTGCCGATGCCGGCGCTGTCGTCCTCTGGCCCTGTGTAAACCAGGTCGTACAGATCGGGCAGGCCCAGGCTGTGGCCGAACTCATGGGCCATGCTGCCCACGGTCTGGGAAAAGGTGCCCTCCTGCAGAAAGGCGCCATGGCCGATGGCGCCGCTGAGACGGATGGGCTGTCCGCTGAGCGAGGTGTCTGCGGAGAGGTACTCTGCCTCAAACCCCAGGCCGGCGATGCCAGTGGCCCCGCCCAGGACGAAACCATCCGGGGCATAGGACACATTGATGAAAACATAGTCTGCAACCCCGTCGTCGTCGCCGGAATTGGGGACCCCATCCGGCCCGTCGTTGTCGAACAGACCGAAGTCGATGTCTGCATCCACCTGCTTGAGGATCTTCAGGGCGAAGGTCCCATAGCGGTCTTGCTCACCAGGGGCCTGGCTCAGGTAGGCGGAGGAGGACTGGTCCGAGGTGTAACGCCTGGGCAGCACGGTGCCGGTGATCTGGAGCTGGTCAAAGGACATGGTGTGGTAGAAGTGGGCAAAGCTGCCGGGGAGATCCGGGTCGAACAGGCGGTCTGCGAAGTCGGGGACCGGGCTCGGCGTTTCGTCAGCGAACTGGGCGAAGATGACCAGGGCATGCACCTGGCCTTTGGTGGGCATCAGCTCGGCTTGAGTGGCGAGGGGGGCTGCTCCAGAGGGGACCACTGCATGGCCGGCACAGGAGAAGATTTCGGCGTGGAGAGCCGTTGAAAAGACGCACAGAGCGCCTGCGAAAAAGCCAGCCGTACGCATGGGTAGACTCCCTGCGTGAGGTGGTGACCTTTTCGCGGCGCCGCGAAGCGCGTGGTGGCCAGGGTTACATCGCGCTCTACCTCCTTATTGCAAGGGGTGTGCCGCTCTGGTGCAGGCGCAAAAAAATCCCCCTGGGCCGGGGCTCAAGGGGTTGAGTGGAAAGGAATTATAAAATTGGGAGGGGAGTCTTTATCCATCGGGGATGTGGAGAGGATCGGTCACTGCTTTTTATAGTCCCCCTGATGAGGAATTGGCCTTGAGAGATTCAACGTGCAGGATTTACTGATAGATAGACAGGATTGTCAATATTCACAGCGAATGTGGCTATTGACAATCAGGACTGGGGCTTATGGATGCCGTGCTTTTTGATGCGGTATCTGAGGGTCTGGGGATTGATGCCCAAGAGCCGTGCTGCCCCCTGCTCGCCGAAGATCACTCCGCCCGTGGCTTCCAGGGCCCGCTCGATCAGCCGCTTCTCCTGCTCAGCCAGGGTGAGCAGACCTTCCTCTGACCGGACCTCTACCTGCAGGGCTACATCTCCCGCCTCGATACGGTTGTTCCTGCACAGCAGCACAGCCCGCTGCATCAGATGCTCCAGCTCCCGCACATTCCCCGGCCAGGAGTAGCTCTGCAATTGCACCAGCGCCGCAGGAGTGATCTGGGGCACTGGCCAGACGGACCTCCTGGACTGGACCGTGGTGGCGGTCGGCGACCACATCGGTGAGGCGGATACGCGGTGGTTCCTGAAGCGGTCGATAGCGCGTGACCCCGCCATTAGTGGCGAACCAGAGATCGCCTTGTTCGTCCAGGAAGACCTGCTGGACCGTGTCGTTGATCAGGCCGTCCTTTCTGGACAGGCTCTGGAAGATCCGCCCATCGTACACACTCGCCCCCCCACCAAAGGTGCCGAACCACAACCGCCCTTCCCGGTCCTCTGCGATGGACAGCACCACATTCTCCCCCAGGCCCTCTGCGGTGGTGAAGGTGGTGAACCCTTTCCCGTCATACCAGCTCACCCCCCCGCCATTCGTGCCAAACCACAGATGACCTTCCCGGTCCTCCAAGATAGAGGGCACGTCATTGTGCGCTAGGCCATCGGCGGTGGTGAAGGTGGTGAACTCATGCCCGTCGTAGCGACTCACACCGCTATTAGTCCCGAACCACAGGTGCCCTTGGCGATCCTCCACAATGGTCCATACAAACTGTCCGGCCAGGCCCTCTGCAGTGGTGAAGGTGGTGAACTCCCGCCCGTCGTAGCGACTCACGCCCCTGCTCCAGGTGCCAAACCACAGATGGCCATCTCTGCTCTCCAGAATGGCCCGCACGTACTGCCCTGCCAGCCCTTCCGCCTTAGTGAAGGTAGTGAACTCCTTCCCGTCGTACCGGCTCACCCCCCCTCCCTCAGTGCCAAACCACAGGTGCCCTTGGCGATCCTCCACAATGGCCCATATCCATCCGAACCGTTCGGGCAGGCCCTCTGCGTTGGTAAAGGTGGTAAAGTCCTGTCCATCGTACCGACTCGCGCCCCCGGTGGCCGTCCCGAACCACAGACAGCCTTGGCGATCTTTCTCGATCGATATGACCGCGCTGCTCCCCAGGCCGTCCTGTTGGGTGAAGTGGGCAAACTGCGCCTGGTCGTACCGGCTCACCCCCCCACCCAACGTCCCGAACCACAGGTTGCCCGTCTGGTCCTCTGCGATGGACAGCACCAGGGTAGAGGCCAGGCCATCGGCAGGGGTGAAGTTCTTGAAGCTCTTGCCGTCGTACCGGCTCACCCCCCCGCCGTACGTGCCGAACCACAGGTGCCCTTGCTGGTTCTCGATCGCGGAACGCACCTCGCAGGGTGCCAGGCCATCGGTCCGCGTGAAGCTCACAAACCTCTGCCCGTCGTACCGGTTCACACCCTCCGGGGTCCCGAACCACAGGTGGCCCTGTCGGTCTACGACTATGCACAGGACATTATTACCTAGCAGACCGTCCGCGGTAGTGAACGTGGTAAATTTTGCCCCGTCGTACCGGCTCACCCCCTCACCTCTCAACCAATCCGAGCCCGTGCCGAACCACAGGTTGCCAGCCCGGTCCTCGATCATGGACTGCACCGCGTCGTGTGCCAGGCCATCGGCCCGCGTGAAGGTCACAAATTTCTGCCCATCATACCGACTCACCCCACCCCCGATGGTCCCGAACCACAGGTTGCCCTGCCGGTCTTCAACCATGCAGCGCACCGCATCGTGCGCCAGACCGTCCGCAGTGGTGAAGGTGATGAACTCTGCCCCATCGTACCGGCACACCCCCCACCCCTCTTCCCGAGTCAAGGCAAACCACAAATGCCCCTGCCGATCCCGCAGGATCGCCGATACGGTCGATGCTGGGAATCCATCGTGGACATTGAAACTCTGCCACAGCCCCTGCCGGGACCCCGAACCTGCTTCCACCACCTTACCCCTACCCGCCGGCGCCGCATAGGTCCCCCAATGCCAGCGCAGCAGACCATCCTCTACCCCGAATGCCGTCCCCAATTCCCGCAACACCTTCTGCCACGCCGGGTCTTTCTGGAGGGCCTGCCCCCTGGCCACCACCGCAGCCGGCCTCTCCAGCTCGAAGAGCCGGCTGAATACCCCTGCCACGATCTTGCGCCCACGCTCGGTGGATTCCACCAGCCCGTGCTTTTCCAAGAGAGGCGCGATCTTCTTCTCGTACGCGGCCTCGAATTCGGCCATCCGTTCTGCCGGCGCCCAGAGGCCCAGCCGGGCATAGGATTTCATGGCATCCGTGCGGAACTCAGAGCCCGTCTCTGCGGGAGTCTCGTTCATAGCCTGTCTACCTGACCACCCCCACGGGGCGGATCTGGCGAAAGTTTCCGGTCTCGGCCCTGAGACGTACTTCCACCAGGTAGAGACCTGGCGTTACCGGCTCGCCTGCTTCGCCCTGTCCATCCCAGAACACCTCCTGCGGGCCGGCAGCCTGGTAGCCCAGCTCGAAGTGGGCCACCCCTTGCCCGCTCAGGGTATAGATGCTCAACTCCACAGGCACCTCCTGAGGGAGGCGGAACAGGGTATAGCGGATGGCCAGCCCATCGTTGATCCCGTCCCCATTAGGAGTGAAGGCAGGAGAGGAAAATACGAGGTCCTGGATGAACCCTGTCTCTACCTCACCCTCTCCCATCACCTGCAGGGTATTGGTCCCCAGCGCCTGCGAAACATCCCCGGCCTCTAGGGCCTGGGGAAAGGCGCGGCCCTCTAGGTCCACAGCTCTGCCGGTGAAGGTGTAGGCGAGGGTGAATATCCGCGCGCTGAAGACTAGGCGGATGGGCGGGTTGTGTGCTGGGGTTATCCTCTCAGGCAGCACTACCAGCAGGTCGTCGGCCTCCACGCGGACCTTTGAAGGTGCGACCTCTATCAGCGGCTCTCCGATCAGCAGGCGCTGGAAGCGGGCCGGGGCAGGGGTATCCAGGCGCAGGGCATCGAATCCCGGCTGGTCTGGAGCATCGAAGTGGGCCTGTACATCATATACAAAATCCGTCAACTCCCCGAGCCTGTTCCGCACTACTCCCCGATCAGGAACAAGATCGTCCAGGCGGGCCAGCTCTCCGGTGATGCGGCGGGCCAGGAGGGGGGTGTATTCGAGCCACAGCGAGTCGAGCCGGACGAGTTCCTCGGGGTCCTGGCTCTCCAGGGTGAGGTGGACCTGCAGGTAACGGCCGCGCTGGAGCGGGGCCTGCATCCCGGATTGGGTCTGGGAGGGCGACCAGAAGGTCCAGTTCTCGGTGTCGTAGCCCACCGAGGCGCGCCGGCCAGGCTTGCCTTCCTCAAGCACCAGGTGCCAGGCGCCGTCTGGATTGTCCCAGCCATATTCTAGACCCTCTAGCCTTTCATACCGCTCCCGCGAGACCACCCGCTCAGCGCCCGCGTCTGTGAACTCGTGGTACACTTCAGGATCTTCATCCAGGCCGCAGCGCAACTCCACTGCCACTGCCGTCGCCTCTGGCGCCTCCACGGCGCTCTCTTCCACTCTCCTCATGGGGGTGGTTGCCCAGAACAGGCGGCCGAAATTCACCTCCTGGCCCAGATCAGCGATCTTGCCCGCATAGAATACCCGCCTGGGAGCCCCTTCTCCATAGAGGGTGAACTCAGCGATCGTCCCTTGTATGGCCTGGCCGCCCCAACTGCCGGTGGAGTTGCCGCCCTGATCCAGGATAGAGGATTTGCGCAGGTAGCGGATGAAGCGCACATACTGTCTGGAGAATTCGATCTCTACCTGCGGGTCGAAGTTGTCCTGGACAGCAGCGACCAAGGTGGAGAGAGGGCGGTAGTCTTCTTCCTGCAGGACCGGATCAACCTCTGCGGAGAGGGAGACCTCGTAGGCGGGCACAAAGTCCTGACTCAGGGGCCGGCCATCGGATCGGAAGCCGGCAGAAGGCGGCAGGAAGCCGAAACGCATGCCCGGCACCGGCACCCCCAGGTCGATAGTAAGCCAAGATCCTGCCCCCCAGGAGTTTGTGGCATTATAGGTGCTCCGGTCGCCATCGACTAGATTCAGACCGCTCCAGGCGGCGGATCTGTTCAACCCTTGTCCGGCCCAGATACGCGGGCGGTGGCCGTCCACATAGCCCAGTTCGCGCGGGACCTTGAGGTCAGACCAATCCGACAGGAAGGAGAGGATACTGCGGTCCGGGGTGAGATAAATGGGCTGGATGGCGTTAGCCCCAGTATGGAATTCGATCAGCACCTGCGCTGTATCGCTCTGGTCCCACGCCAGGCCACTGCCGCCCAACTTCCAGACATTCACCTGGGCTGCAGAGGGCAGGGTCAGCAACAGGCTGCTCAGGGCTGTCCAAAGGGCCGGCGAGAACCTTTCCTGGAGGGATCTGGCAGGCATTCCCCGCATACTCGGACGCTCCGTGGTCGAGGGCTGCGTTCTAGCCCCCAATATACCTCGCGATCCGGCCCTGTACCAAAACACCTGATCCGCGACTACCCGAAAAGCGCCCGGTATTCCCGGTCGAATTCCCCCGAGCCGTCGTCCAATCTGCAGTCGAGGGAGATGCCGGTCAGGAAGCCGGTGAGCTTGCCGGCCAGGAAATCGCCCCGGTACCGGCCGTCGGGGTAGTGGGTCTGGCGGCCCTCGGGCCAGTGGATGGTGTGGAGCTGGCGGTGGGTGGGTTTCTTGTAGTCGGGGGCGACGCGGAATTTCTCCACGGCGTCCCAATCCAGTTCCACCCCCAGCCCGGGGGACTGGGGTACGCGGATGTGCCCGCCCTCCACCTTGAAGTCCTTGATCAACGGGTGGGAATAGATGTTGGTGCAGGGGATGGCCGGCCAGCGGGCCTGGGAGAGCACCGCGCCCAGGTGGACGGCGAAGAGGGT
>JACPJE010000009.1 GCA_016187725.1 Candidatus Latescibacterota bacterium | reverse complement strand
GCTGGCAGGAGGTCACCTGCCGCCGCAGCCAGGTGATGGCCTGCCAGTCGCCAGAGGCCAGGATGCGAGAGGTGACGAGATCCTGGTCCGCCGGCCACGACAGCCCCCGGAAGTCGTAATCCCAGAAGAGTGGCTTGAGGGAGCGGGGAATTTCCCTGGTCCTGAGGGTTGGCTGCATATCTGCCTCCGCGCGGCGCGCGCAGATGATGGTGTTCACCGCCATCTGCAACTGGAGGGTGGAGTCGCCGCCTTGGATCTGGTTCCTCCAGCCCAGCCAGCCGGTTCTGGACAGGAGAGAGGTGCCGGTGGCCTCAAGATAGTGAATTTTCTACAGAGTACCTCTCATTTCTACCGGGAAAATCTCCGCTGAGTTATTAGAGGTACAAACACCGCAAAACTAAAAAGGGCGACAGGCCACCACCGGTCGCCCTTGGGGTTAGTTCCTAAACTTGGGAACTACCCTTCCAGCGCCTCCAGCAGGGCCTGGGCGATGACCAGGTGGCCGGTGTGGTTGGGATGCACCGGCTCGGGGCAGAAGGTGTCGGCGTCCTGGTATTTCAGTTGCTCCTGGAAGCGCTCGTGCAGGCGCACCAGCCGGGTGCCGTACTGGACGCTCATCTTCTCGACCGTGTCGAGGTAGCGGGGGATCAGGTCGAGGACTTGGCTGCGGAAGGTCTGGCCCGAGCGGTCGGTGGAGATGTAGAAGGGAGTGAGCAGTACCACCTTGCAGTTGAGTTCGCGCCGGGTCAGTTCCATCAGTTCGGCGTAGGTGCGGGCGAAAAGTTCAGGGCTCACCCCGCCCTCAGCGCCGCGCAGGTGGCTGTGCAGGTCGTTGATGCCGATCTTGAGCGACAGTATCTGGGGTCGGTGGTAGAGCACGTCGTCGCGCCAGCGCTCCTTCAGGTCGGTGATCCGGTTCCCCCCGATCCCCTTGTTGATATAGCTGATCCGCCGCTCCGGCCAGCGGGCGGTGACCATTTCGGTGAAGATCCGCACGTACCCGTTGCCCAGGGGAGCTTCGCCCCCGCGCCGGCCGCAGTCGGTGATGCTGTCGCCGATGAAGAGCAGTTGCTGTCCGTCCTCGATCCACAGAGCGCCCATTTCTCCTCCTTTTTTTGTGGCGGTTGCCATCCGGTTGGCGACTGGAAAACTCTAACTTAGAGAAAACCGTCCGCTCCGGCCATCGCCGCCACCCGCTGGCGGCTGCCGCCACTTTTCCGCTACCTGGGGTCCTGCTGCTTGTCTATTGTTTAGAGAAGAGGACCTGGCATGGAACTTGCCTTTCCTCGGGCAGCGAAAAAAATGTGAAACACTTCGCCGCCGGTTCCCGTCACATATAAGAGACCGCAAGTCTGTCAATTCCGATTTAACCAGGAGCACATCCATGAAGAAGCTGTTCGTCATTTTCATCGTGCTGGCCCTGGCCGGCGGGGGCGCGTACGGCTATTACAAGTTCTCCGGCCAGGGCCAGGGCACCGGCCCCAAGACCGTGGTGGTCAGCCGGGGGACCATCGTCGAGAAAGCCCTGGCCATGGGCGAGATCCTGCCCCGCCACGAGGTGGCGGTCAAGTCCAAGATCTCCGGGACCGTGGCCAAGCTCTTTGTGGAGGACGGCGACCCAGTGAAGGAGGGCGAGCCTCTACTGGAGGTGAAGCCCTCCCCCACGCCCCTGGAGTACGCCCAGGCCAAGCGCACCCTGGAGATGCGCCTGCTGGTGGAGCAGCAGCGCCAGGCCGACCTGGAGCGGACCAAGGGACTGCTCCAGCGGGGTATGGTCTCCCAATCCGAAAACGACAAGGCGCGCGAGGCCTTTGACCAGGCCAACCTCCAGCGCCGCCTGGCCGAGGAGGAACTGGCCATCCTCGACAAGGGCAAGGCCGTGGTCGCCGGCCGCTCGGTGGAGAGCCTCATCCTCAGCCCGGTGGCCGGCAGCATCCTCAAGCTGAACGTGGCGGTGGGCGACCCGGTGGTGCCCCTCACCTCGTACCAGCCGGGCACCGAACTTTTGACCATGGCCGACATGTCGGACCTGCTCTTCAAGGGCACGGTGGACGAGATCGACGTGGGCAAGATCCGCGAGGGCATGCCCGTTGAACTCAAGGTAGGTGCCTTCCCGGACAAATTGGTCCAGGGCGTGCTCTCGCGTATTTCCCTCAAGTCGCAGAAGAAGGACAACGCCACGGTATTCGAGGTGGAGATCACCCAGCTGCAGGTCCCCGAGGGGATGGTGCTGCGCGCCGGGTACTCGGCCAACGCCGATATCGTCATCCGGCGGGCCGCCGACGTGCTGCGCCTGCCCGAGCGGGTGGTGGAATTCCGCGGCGACTCCTCGCTGGTGCGCCTGCCGCCTGCCGCGGCCGGCGCCGTGCCCGAGGAACGCCCCATTGAGGTGGGCATGTCGGACGGGATCAATCTCGAGGTGCAGGACGGGCTGAAGGAGGGGGATGCAGTGCTGGAGAAGGAAACGCGGGAGATCAAGTAGGATAGCCCTTTAAGTAGGATAGCCCTTTAAGTAGGATAGCCCTTTAAGTAGGACTTTAAGTAGGATAGCCCTTTAAGTAGGATAGCCCTTTAAGTAGGATAGCCCTTTAAGGCTTTGTTAAAATATAAATTGACGATTTTAACGTTTTTTAGAGCGTGAACTCCCTCCAAACCATCAAGTTATTTCTTAACAAAACCTAAGTAGGATAGCCCTTTAAGTAGGATAGCCCTTTAAGTAGGATAGCCCTCTGTGGCTGTCTTGTGGCGGGCACAGAGGCCCGCCCTACGGTTCCTTTGGCGGGAGATCACGTGATGTACCTGGCTGAATTGATCACCCAATTTCTGCGGGGCATGCGCACCCGCAAGCTGCGCACCGCGCTGGCGATGTTCGGGATCGCCTGGGGCACGGTGGCGGTGGTGCTGCTTTTGGCCATCGGCGGGGCCTTCCACTCCGCCTCCAGCAAGGCCATGCACGGCATGGGGGAGAGCATCGTCATCATCTGGCCCTCGCGCACCACCAAGCCCTTCGAGGGGCTGCAACCGGGCCGGCCCGTCCAGTTGAAATCCAGCGACGTGATCGAGATGGGCCACTCCGTGCCGCAGATTCTGCGCTGCTCGCCCGAACTGATCAACTGGGAACGCACCCTGGCCGTGGGCGACCACCGGGTCAAGGCTTCGGTAGGGGGGGTGATCCCCGAATACGAATTGATGCGCAACATGATCTCCGTGCCGGGGGGCCGCTTCCTCAACGGGCCCGATATGCAGGAGCGCCGGCGGGCCATCTTTTTGGGCGACACCCTGGCCAAGAAGCTCTTTCCCCAGGAAGAGGCCGTGGGCAGGATGGTGCTGGTGGATGGCCGCCCCTTCACGGTGATCGGCGTGCTCCAGAAGAAGATCCAGACTTCCTCCTATTCCAACGCGGACACCGACCGCGCCTTCGTCCCCTATACCACCTTCATCGCGATGTGGGGCGACTGGAACGTCAGCAACATCCTGGTGCAGCCCAATCCGCCCAGGGATTCGGAATCCATGAAGAAGGCTATCTACCACTATCTGGGCCAGAAGTACCGC
>JACPJE010000008.1 GCA_016187725.1 Candidatus Latescibacterota bacterium | reverse complement strand
CTCTCTACGGTGGTCGTCTTGCACCAAGGAGGCATCGTTTTGGTTTACCTCCAGATCTGCGTATGTGAGGTAAGTCTCGGGCAACTCTACGCCCACAACCCATTGCCGATCTTGTTTCCAGCATACGATCTCGGGCCTCAAAGATTGCTCTATCTGAGAAGATACAGTGACTCGATGGGTGCTATCAGACACGCTCTCCCGGGGACGCCCTCCCCGGTCAATAGGAGCGATGCGACGTGGTCCAGTTGACCACTGTAGGTTAGGAGGTTCCAAAGGCGTCACTGAATCATGGCCTAGTTCGACATCCTCATTGTCCTCGCTTGGTCCTGGTCGCTTATCGTCAGGGGGGGAAGTCGTGGTAAGAGGTAGCGATTCTGTATGAATGGCTAACTCCTGATCGGGGTTTGCATCTGTAGCACGTTCAACCTGGGGTGGCACAGCATCTGGTAAGAGCAATGTCAGCGCAGTGATTGGGGCCTCATCACCTCGGAAACCTGCATGATGACTGCTGTCAGGTTCCTTTGCACTAGTTGTAGCATCCGCCAGCTGAGATGCATTCTCTTGTGGATCAGTGATCAGAGCCTTCAAGCACTGTATTTCTTCCTCTACTCGCCTTTGTTTTGCTGCTGCCTGCTCACGTGCCTTGATGCTTCTTCCGATCCTTCGCTGATACATTACCCAGATGACAATACCTATTACACCTGTGGTCGTTAAGAGGATAAAAGCGGTAGGTGTAGTCATCTTGTACCTCCCATAAGAGAGGTTTTGAAATGGACCATCAAAATACAGAGAAGGATGGGACCCAGCAATCAGAACCTCCCCTAGTGCCAGGCCTCGTCGTACAAGGCTCGGTGCCCCACCCCAACTGCTCGATGAGGCCCCGCCGGAAAAAGACATCAGTGATGTAGGGATTGTGGGCTGCGAGCAGATGCCCCCTGACCCCTCAGCCGCCCGGCGCCAGCATCCACTCGTACGCCGGCTGGGCGATCACGCCCGAGGGCACCTGCGCCGGCAGCGCGTCATGGGTCAGGGTCAACAACCGCCGGGCCGCCTGGGGGTATTGCCGGCCCGCCTCCTCCAGGGCCCGCAGTTCCCGGGCCCCGACCGCAGGGACGGTGGCATCGGCACAGACCTGGATCAACTCGACCTCGCCGCTTGGGCGGCGGACCAGAAAATCCACCTCGTGCCCCTCTGGGGTGCGCACATAGGTCACCTCCATGCCGCGCCGCTCGATCTCCAGGAGCACCGCCGTCTCCAGGGCATGCCCGGTATTGGCCTTTCCCGACCGGTCGAAGACCGGGATCAGCCCCGGGTCCACCGGATAAGCCTTGCGGGGATTCACCATCCGCCGGCGCTCGGAGGCCGCCTCTATCCATACGGTGCGCACCAGGAAGCAGTCCTCCAGATGGCGCAGGAGCTGGTGGACCGTGTCCTTGGAGATGCTCAGGCCCTGCGACTTGAGGTCCGCGTAGAATTTCTCCGCGCTGAACAGCCCTGCGGCATTGCCCAGCAGGAAGCGCACCATCCAGCGCAGCCCGGCGATGTTGGTCACCCCGTGCCGCTCCACCACGTCCCGCAGCATGGCCACATCCACGTAGTCGCCCAGCAGGCGGCGGCGTGCCGCCGCCTCGAGGCCCTGGGCTTCGGGGAAGCCGCCCGCGGCCAGGTAGTCCAGGAAGGCGCGCTCCAGCGCCGAGCGCCGGGTCGCAGGCAGGAACTCCGGCTGAGGGGGGACCGGATGGCCGTGGTGGCGGAGGTACTCCTCAAAGCCGAAGGGGTGGATCACCACTGCCCAGGCCCGGCCGCGCATGGCCGTGGCCAGCTCGCGGCTCAGCAGCGAAGACGACGAGCCACTCAGGAAGATCTCCACCGCCTCGGAGTCGAGGAGCCGGCGCACGAAGCGCTCCCAGCCGGCCACCACCTGGAGCTCGTCGAAGCACCAGGTGACCCTCTCCTGTCCCCGCAGGGCCGGATAGCGGCGATAGTACTCCTCGATGAGCAGATGGAGGTCCCTGGCGGCCAGCCCGGCGAGCCGCTCGTCCTCGAAGTTGATATAGGGCAGCCGCTCCTGGCCAATGCCCCGCTCCAGCCGCTCCCGGCGGAGTTGATGGAGAAAGGTGGTCTTGCCCGCCCGGCGCATGCCGATCACTGCCGTGGCCTTGCCGGGCAGGCTCAGGGTTCCGTGGACACGGCGGGCAGTAAAGGCCGGCAGGGGCGCGGAAAGGGAATCGGCCAGTTTCTGAGTGAGCAGGACGCGAAAAGAAGAACTGAAATCGCGATTCATGGCGTCGGCTGATATTCTCCTTTTTTGAAGGAGAATATCAGCACGATTTCTCCTGATGTAAAGGAGAAATCTCGCTCCCGGTGCACTCTTGCCCGAAGAGCCCTGGGCGCTTCAGCTCAGCTTGCCGTACCTCCACGCCTCGTCGTACATGGCCAGGATGTTCTCCAGCGGGGAGACGGCCTGGATATTGTGGCAGGGCGCCAGGATGTAGCCCCGCCCGTCGCCGGCCAACTCGTCGATGCAGTGGCGCACCTCGGCGCGCACCTCTTCGGGGGTGCCAAAGGGCAGCACGCGCTGGTTGTCCACCCCGCCGTGGAAGCAGAGCCGGTCCCCGTAGTCGCGCTTGAGGCCGGCCAGGTCCATGTCGGCGCAGGCCCACTGCAATGGGTTGAGGACCTGGATGCCCATCCCCACCAGATCGGGCAGGAAGGGGCGGATGCTGCCGTCGTCGTGGTGGAACACGGTGATGTCGAATTCGCGGCACAGCCCGATGAAACGCCGGTGCCAGGGGGCGTAGAACTCGCGGTAGATCTCCAGGCTGATCAGCGGCCCGGTCTGGCTGCCCAGGTCGTCGGTGACCTGGGCCACGTCGACGAGTCCCTCGCAGGCCTCGAAGATCCGGCGGTGGTAACTGAGGAAAAAATCCCCCAGCCGGCTCAGCAGGTGGTGGGTGAAGGCCGGATCATCCAGCGGGTCCATGAGCGAAGCCTCCAGGCCCCGCAGCAGGTTGTGGTAGTAGAAGGGGGCCAGGTACCCGCACATCACCTCCCTCGTAGACCACTGGCTTGCGGCGGATGCCCCAGAAATCAGCGCTCTCCCCGGGGGGCGCCTCGGCCGGCGGGCCGATGTAGGTGGCGCCCACACTGGCCATGCCGTCGATGTGCAGCGCAGCGCGGATCTGTTCCCGATCCCCGAACTGATCCTCCAGCTTCCGCCACACCTCGGGGGTAGCCCAGATATCGGTGGGCACCCGGTCGGTGGGCTCCCGCCTGAAGGCGGCCAACATGCGTTCACGCCCCGTCATCTCCTTCATTCTCTTTCTCGCGCTTACTAGGCCTAGATTTTAATATAGAAAAGCTCATTTGCTGTTGCAGAGAGCCCTTCATTGGGGTTTAATATCTGAGGAACAGGCAGTGCCCGGCAGGCAGGCGGACAAAACTTCTCCAGGGGAATATCTATGGCCAATCGCAAAATCGCCCTGGTGGGCGGAGGCAGCTACAGCTGGACCCCGGGGGTGGCGGCTGGCATCCTGAACTGCGCCTACCTGGACGGCAGCCAGGTGATGCTGTACGATCTGGATCCCGAGGCGCTAAACCTGACCACTGCCCTGGCCCAGCGCTACCGCGAGCAGGCCGGGTCCCGCACCGCCTTTGCGCAGACCACCTGCCGCGAAGAAGCCCTCGATGGAGCCGATTACGTGGTGGTCACCATCTCCACCGGCGGCCTCGATGCCATGCAGGTGGACCTGGAGGTGCCCGAGCAGCATGGCGTCTTCCAGACCGTGGGCGACACCGTGGGTCCGGGCGGCCTGTCGCGGGCCCTGCGCAATGTCCCTGTCTTCCTCGACCTGGCCCGGGCCATGGAGCGGCACTGCCCCAAAGCCTGGATGCTCAACTGCTCCAACCCGCTCTCGGCCCTGACCCGGGTAGTCGGCCGAGAAACGGGCATCCGGGTGGTGGGCTTGTGCCACGGGGTGCGCAGTCAGGTGCGGGCCTTCGCCCGTTTCTGCGGACTGGACCTGGCAGACTGCGCGTACACCAACACCGGTATCGATCACTGCGCCTGGCTCACCGAACTGGTGATCGGGGGCCGCCCGGCGGTCGAGTTGTTGGCGGAGAAAGATCTGGAGGAATGGCTGCGCCTGCCCCCGGCCCAGGCTGCGGCGGACCCGGTCTTCGGCTCGCTCTACCCCAGCCGCTGCGGCCTGTGGCTCAGCCGGCAACTGGGGGCCCTCCCTGGCATCGGCGACCGCCACCTGGTCGAATTCCTGCCCGGCTTTCTCGACAGCGCTCAGCGCGTGGAAGAGTGGGGCCTGAAACGCACCTCCATCGCCGAGCGCCGCCAGAACCGCCTCAGGGCCCGGGCCCGCATCGAGGACCAGCTCAGCGGCAGGGAGGAATTGCGCCTGCCCGAGGGCAGCGATGACGTGGCCGGCTGGATCGGGGCCCTGGATGGCGGCCCGTCCGTCGAAGACAATCTCAACGTGGCCAACCTGGGCCAGATTCCCCAGTTGCCCGAGGGGGCGGTGGTCGAGACCCGGGGCCTGCTCGACGCCACTGGCTTCAGGCCCCTGGCCAGCCCCATGCCCAAGGAACTCGAAGCCATCGTCCGGCCCCACGTGCTGCGCCAGGAGCTGAGCGTGGAAGCCGCGCTGGAGGGCAGCTTCGCCAAGGCCCTGGCCCTTCTCAGCACTGACCCGCTGGTGCGCCCCGAGTGCGCCCGGCCCTTGCTCGAAGACCTCCTGGCCGGCACCCGCCAGTGGCTGCCGCAGTTCAAGCCTTGAGCACTGTGGAGAGCCGGCTCTTGCCCCGACACCCTCAAATAGAAAGCCTGTCTCCATGGAGCCCCTACCCATCACCCGGGTCATCGCCCAAACAGACCTGGATCACTGCCCCATCGGCTTTCTCTTCCGCGGCAAGAACCCCGACTGGTCTGACGAGGAGCGCTGCTTCGCTGGCCTGGAAGCCCCCCTCAACCACCGCCACTGGTCGCCCGAAACCTATCTCTACCTGATCGAGGACGAGGAGGGCCGCGCCCTGGAGAACATCGCCAAGAGCGAAGCCTTGATCGTCACCAAAGATCGCTACCTGGGCGATTGCCAGGTGGAGGCCAGGGTGCGGCAGTTCATCCCCGGCTCCCATTCCAACATGGACGACGAGTACTGCACCGCAGCCCGCAACGGGGTGATCTTCCGCATGCAGGATCTGCGGCGCTACTACCAGTTCTGCCTGGAAGGGTACGAACGGGTGGTGCTCTACCGCCGCTGCGACTACGACCGGAAGGTACTGGGCCTCTTTGCCGGCTTGCCCCTGGCCGAGCGCAATCCCGGCGTCTGCTACCCGGTGGATGTGTGCGGCGATGCGCGCGACGAACTGGCCCTGCAGTGGAAGGGCGAGTTGTACGTGTGGGAGGGTATGCAGGACAGTTTGCTCCTGCTCTCTCCGCTCCGTATACTACCGCCCATTGACCACAGCGATGCCCCGGAAGTCCCCGGCAGGGCGGCTGCAGGGAAGGGGAGGAGACCGGGCACCAGGAGGTGCTGGCTCCTCCGGAGACGCGGCTATCCGTGCGCCTGGGCGAAAGGGGGGATTACACCCTGGAGGCAGCCATCCCCATGGCAGCGCTGACCAAGATCACCCCTGACTTCCACCCGCCCTTTGAGGACCGGATGGTGGGTTTCCAGTTCCTGGTCGCCGACCCGGACAACGACTCTGACGCCTTTGGAGGGCAACTGACCTATGGAGGCGACGGTGACGACGACGCCAGCTGGTCCCGGCTGAGGTTCGTCGCAGCCCGGTCTTTGCCGGCAGCGGCAGCCACCCCGAGCGGCAAGGTCGTCATGGATCTCGCGGTCCCGCCGACCCTGGCCCGCCTCTCCTTTGCCGTGCCGACGGCGTCACGGGCTGCGGTGGCGGCCTTCTACGAGAAGCAGGTGGCCCCGCTGCTGCACCGGCACGGTCTGGTAGAGTGGACTGGAACAGGCAGGGCCACGCCTGACAGCATCTTCAGCCGGCTCTTCGCGCTGCCCACCCCTGCCGAAGTGGTGTGGAAATGGGTGGAGGTGCAGACTGACCCGGCGTGGTGGGAGGTGATGCGGCAGCTGGGGAGGAGTGTTGGGACTGACCATCCCCTGTGGACTGAATTCCGGCTCTACCAGGCCCCTGCCGGAACTGGCAGGGCAGTGCAGAGCGGGCCTGGCAAGGGGAAGCAGGGCAAGGGTCAGAGCGCGGCCACTGGGCCCGGGGTCCGGCAGGGGGACTGGCTGAACTTCAGGGTAGCCGATGGCCTGCCTGATGCAGGAATAAGCGCTGTGCTGCAGGACAGCAAAGGAACCCTGTGGCTGGGCACGGAGGGGAGGGGAGCGTGCCGGTACGATGGCCAGCAATGGACCCTCTTCACGCCCAGAGTCGGCCAGGGGTACGATGGAGTAGAGACCGTGGTGGAGGACCAGATGGGGAACCTGTGGTTTGGCCTTTATGGAGGAGTGAGCCGGTACGATGGCCGGGAATTCAGGACCTTCGCGGTCCAGGACGGCCTGCCTGCTGACCCGATAGGATCTGTGCTGGTGGACCGAAAGGGGCGGCTGTGGGCCGGCACCCAGAGCGGGTTGTGCCGGTACGACGGGGAACGCTGGACCACCTTTGCGGTCGAGGACGGGTTGCCCGGCAGTAGGGTGATCTCCATGCGGGAAGACCAGCAGGGGAACCTGTGGTTTGGCACCGCTGGCGGCGGGCTGTGCCAGTACGACGGGGAGCATTTCACCACCTTCACCCTTGCAGATGGTCTGGCCTACGAGTATGTGGGGGCTATCGCCGAGGACCGGCAGGGAAACCTGTGGGTAGGAACAAGGGAATTCTCCTCTGACCCAGGGAAGGGAGGGGTGAGCCGGTACGACGGCCTGGTCTTCCAGGCTTTGCGCAAACAGGATGGGTTGGCCAGCAGTACGATCAGGGCCCTCCTCCAGGCGCGCGATGGGGACATCTGGATTGCC
>JACPJE010000067.1 GCA_016187725.1 Candidatus Latescibacterota bacterium | reverse complement strand
GTACCGGAGTGATCGTGGGGCAGGATCAGGCCAGCGCTTTTGAGCAGGCCAAGAAGGCCGCCCTGCGCGAAGCAGTGGAACAGGCGGCCGGAACCCTGATCACCTCCACCACTCGCCTCGAGTCCTTTGCCGCGCTTTCGGACGATATCTCACTCCAAACCACCGGTTTTGTCCGCAAATACACCGTCGTCTCCCAGGGAGCCACAGACGCACACACCTTCCAGGTCACCCTCGATGCAGAGGTAGACCTGGGTCAGCTCCACCGACAACTCGAGGCGAAAAACCTGCTCATCGAAGAGGCCGGAGACCCCCCCCTGCTCTGCCTTGGCAGGGAGGAAGTGGCGGGCGAACAGGAAGTGAGGTGGGGAGTGGTCGCCGAGGAACTGGAAAAGGGGCTCAAGAGGGCCAGTTCCCATTTTAGCCTGGTGCCCTCGGGGAACCTGCATTGGGACGAATCCAGCGCCTTGCAGCTAGCCCGTACCCAGGGGGCAGAGGTGCTGGTTACCGGCAAGGCGGTGGTGCGCCCCCTTCCCAGCGTCAAAATCCCTTCCGGGGGGGAACTCAAGCAGCTGGGGATCAGTTCGGCTGCCGCCGAGGTCGAGGTGAGACTGCAATGGGTGGATACGGGGGAAGTGGTTGCGGTCTTGACCCAAAAAAGCCGGGCGGCGGACCACAGTTTTGAAGCTGCGGCGCGCAAGGCGACCCGCCAGGGGGTGGAGCGCCTGGCGCCCGAACTGGTGAAGAGGTTGCTGGCAGATTGGCAGCAAAGACTCTACTCCGGCCGGCAACTGGAGCTGGTGGTCCAGGCTAGCGCGAGCCAGCTGCGCCTTTTTGAACGCGATTTCCCAACCCACGTCGGCGGCATAGACAAGCTCCATCCTCGTGGGTACCGCTCGGGCGTGGCCCGTTACGAGGCGCGCTCCCACAGCGCAGGGTTCCAGATCGCCAGGGAGTTGAGCGCCAAAGGGATGGGTGACCTGAATGTGGAGATCCTCCAGGTGACCGGCAACACCCTCGAACTCAAGCTCTCAGACTGAGGCGCCCAGGCTTGCACATGGTGGTGATCAAGGATATAGAACCGGGCACTCTGGGAGAACGGGCCGGTTTCCTGCGCGGGGATCAGATCCACGCCATCAACGGCCAGCAGATCGGCGATCTGATCGATTTCCAGGTGCACAGCGCCGAGGAGTTCCTGCTCTTCGAGGTCGAGCGCGAGGGGGAGCATTACGAGGTGGAGATGGAGCGTGCGCCGGGCGATGAGCTGGGGCTGGAGTTCGAGGATTTGCGGCTGCGCAGTTGCAACAACAAATGCGTCTTCTGCTTCATCCACCAGATGCCCAAAGGCATGAGGCGCAGCCTCTATTTCGAAGACGACGATTACCGCCTCTCCTTCCTGCACGGTTCCTATGTGACCCTGACCAATATCCAGGAGAAGGACCTGGACCGCATCATCGACCAGGGCCTCTCTCCCCAGTACATCTCGGTGCACGCCACTGATCCGCAGCTGCGGCAGGTGATGCTGGGCCGCAAAAAACCTACCGTGGATATCCTGGAGCGCCTTGGACGGCTGGCGGAAAACGGCATTGAGATGCATACCCAGGTGGTGGTTTGCCCTGGATACAACGACGGGGTCCATCTGGAACGCACCACCGGAGACCTGAGCCGGCTCTATCCGGCCCTGCGCTCTGTCGCTCTGGTTCCGGTGGGCCTGACCCGCTTTCGCCAAAACCTGCCAGACCTCAGGCCCGTTACCCCGGAACTGGCCAGGCAGTACGTGGCCCAGGCCGAGGGGTGGGGGGAGAGGTACAAGCGGGAACTGGGGGAGCGCCTGGTCTATGCGGCGGACGAGTTGTTTCTCCTCACGGGTCTGGCGCCGCCTGCCAGGAGCTATTACGACGCCTTCCCCCAGATCGAGAACGGCATCGGCATGGTGCGCTCGTTTCTAGACCGCTGGGAGGAGGATAAAGTGCAGCTTCCCAGCAGCCTGTCCAGCCCCTTGCGCCTGGCCCTGGTGACCGGCAAGCTGGCGAGTTTCTTCATGGGCCCCATCGTCTCCTCCTTGAATCAGATCCGGGGATTGCGGGTGGACCTGCTGCCGGTGGTCAACGACACCTTCGGGCCTGGGATCACCGTATCTGGACTGCTGACGGGTCAGGATATCCTGCGGCGCTTGGAGGGGGGGGCCTGGGATTTGGTCCTGCTCCCCCCCAACTGCGTCAACGGAGAGGGGTTGACCCTGGATGATCTCACCCTGTCCGAGCTGCAGCGCCGAGCCGGCTTTCCCATTGCCGTGGGCCAGTACGACCTGGTGCTGACCCTGAAGGGGGTACTGGAAGGACAGCCGCTCGCCCTTCAAGGGAGCGGGCGCCAGCTATCCGAGCTGGGTTATTATGTGGGCAGGCCCTGATGGGTGCCTCCAGAAAGGCTCGTCTGCTAGAGCGCCACCGACCGCTGGTGGCCATAGTCGGCCGTCCCAATGTGGGCAAATCCACCCTTTTCAACCGCCTGGTAGGGGGGCGCTGGGCCATCACCGATGACCAGCCCGGGGTGACCCGAGACCGCCTGTATGCCGAGGTGGAGTGGGTGGGCCGGCGGTTCACCCTGGTCGATACCGGCGGATTCGTGCCCCGTTCCAAGGACGAGATGGAAAGGGCGGTGCGCAGCCAGGCCGAGCAGGCCATTGCCGAAGCGGACCTGGTCCTGCTGCTCTGCGACGTCTCGGCTGGGGTGACCGAGGCCGACCTTCAGGTGGCTGAATTGCTGCGCCGCAGCGGCCGCTCCAGCGTGCTGGTGGTCAACAAGGTGGATCACCCCGAGCAGGTGGACGCCCTAGGTGAATTCTACCGTCTGGGCCTGGGCGACCCCCACCCGGTGTCGGCAGTTACGGGCAAGCGTTCAGGTGACTTATTAGACGTCCTGATGGGCGCCTTGGGGGAAGTGCCGGCCGAGGCGGACCTGGCGGAAGAGCCTATTGCCATCACCCTGGCGGGTCGGCCCAATGCGGGGAAGTCCACCATGATCAACCGCCTGGCGGATTGCCAGGTCTCCATTGTCGATGCCAGGCCAGGCACCACCAGGGATTCCACCTCCATCCGCCTCGAGTGGGAGGGCAGGGGGTTCCTCCTCATGGATACGGCCGGGTTGCGCCACCGCTCCAAGGTAGCAGGCCAGGTGGAGTATTACAGCGGGCTGAGGGCCGGCAATGCCATCGAGAAAGCCGATGTGGTCCTGCTGCTGCTGGATGCCACCGAAGGGGTCACGGTCCAGGACGCCCGGATCATGGGGCAGGTGATGGACGCCGGGCGGGGATTGTTGGTGGTCGTCAACAAATGGGACCAGATCGAAGCTCGGGGAGGGGATGAGGGCCAATACCTCCAGGACATGAAGGACCGCTTCCCTTTTTTGGCCAATTACCCCATCCGCTGCAGTTCGGGGATGACGGGCAAGGGGATCTGGGCTTGCCTGAGGGAAGCGGGTCGGATCTGGGAAACGAGGCGATTGCGGGTACCTACAGCCCGTCTGAACAAGTTTTTGACTTCGGTGTGCGCGTCCACCCCTCCTGCCGGCAGCGCGGAAGTCCGGGTATTTTACATCACTCAGCAGGGGGTAGCGCCGCCCACATTTGTCGCCTTTGTCAACCACCCTGAGCAGATCCCCGAAGTATACAGACGGTTCATAGAGAACCGTTTGCGGCGGGAATTTGGTTTTGTGGGCACCCCGGTGCGCATCCTGTTCCGCCGCAATCGCCGGGGGGCCGAAACCTGAACGGGAGTCTGGACGGTGAAATATCCGCTGGGTCAAAAGCTATATTTCAGCATCAGCGAAGTCGCCGAGATAACCGACCTCCAACCCTACATCCTGCGGACCTGGGAGAAGGAGTTCACCTGTCTCAGACCCAGGCGCCTGCGGGGCAAAAACAGGGCTTACCGGCAGCGGGATATCAACCTCATCCTGCTCATCAAGCGCTTGCTTTACGAAGAGCGTTTCACCATTCAGGGAGTGCGCCAAAAGCTCAAAAACGACACGGAACTCATCAAAGGGGCGGTGGGTCGGGAATGGTCGGAAACAGCAGTGGTTGACGGTGCATCCCCCCCCACTGGCGCTGAGACGGGCCGAGGCGAGCAGCGGATCATCGAAGAAGTCAAGAGCCAGCTGAAAGAGATACTTCGGCTACTTTCATAGTCGATTGCAGGGCATGTGGTTAACGGTATTATTTAAAGAAGAATCTAAGTCGATCTTGCCCAGCTGTACATATTTTCCTATCTTTATTAGTCTGAGGCGTGGGCACGAGGCCCGTTTTTTGTTATTGGAGGAAATTGGGCGCTTCTGGAGACCAGCGCGCTGAACTGAAATCCAGACTGGTCGGCCTGCTCAGACCTGTAATTCACGACCACGGTGCCGAACTGGTGGATTTGGAGTTGGCAGGGGCCCTGGGCAACTGCACAGTCCGTCTGCTGGTCCATAGAGATCCCGGAGCGACGATCAGCCTTTGTGAGCAGATCAGCCTCGAGGTGGGCGACCTGCTCGATCTCCATGAACTCGTCCCCGGCCGCTACCGAATTGAGGTCACTTCGCCCGGGTTTGACCGGCCTTTGAAGACGGATCGCGATTTTGCCAGGGCTTTTTCCCGGCTGATCAAAGTGGTCCAGCCTTCTGGGCGCACCCTGATCGGGCGGCTGGTGGAGTGGGAGGCAGAATCGATCTGCCTGGAGACTGAGAAGGGGCGGGAAAGGATATCGCGTCAACAGATCGCCAAAGCCACGATCGAGGCCGAATTTTAACGCGAAGACCATGGAAAATCTGAATATCGTAGAAGCTTTGACCCAGATTGCCCGGGAAAAGAGTGTCGACCGCAGCATGGTGATTCAGACCCTCTCCGAGGCCTTGATTTCGGCTGCTAAAAAGCGTTACGGCAACACCGACAATTTCGCCGTCGATATCGATGTCAACACCGGCCGCATGGCGGTGGTGGCCCGCAAGACGGTGGTGGAGGAAGTGCTAGATCCAACCACTCAGATCGACTTGCAGGACGCCCTGCGCATCGATGCGCAGGCCCAGTTGGGCGGGGTGGTGGCAGAGCAGCTCAATTTCTCCGAATTCGGACGCAACGCGATCCAGACCGCCAAGCAGGTGCTTATCCAGCGGATGCGGGAGGCTGAACGCGAGCGGGTGCACGAGGCCTTTGCGCCCAGGGTTGGGCAGATCGAATCGGGTGTGGTCCAACAGATCAGCCACGGGGACATCATCCTCAACCTGGGGCGTGCCGAGGCGGCCATCCCCCTCAAAGAGCAGATCCGCCGCGAGCGTTACCGGCAGGGCGACACGGTGCGCGGATACATCTTTGAGGTGCTCAAGGTGAGCAAGGGCCCGCAGATCCTCCTGTCGCGCACCCACCCCGAGTTCCTCAGGAAGCTATTCTCCATCGAGGTGCCCGAGATCGGCGATGGGATCGTCAAGATCCATGCCGTGGCTCGCGAGCCGGGGGAGCGCGCCAAGATCGCGGTCAGTTCCAGCGACGACCGCGTCGATCCGGTCGGAGCCTGTGTGGGGGTCAAGGGCTCGCGGGTGCAGGCCATCGTGCGCGAGTTGAGCGGGGAGCGCATCGATATTGTGCCCTGGAGTGAGGAGACCTCGGTTTTTATTTCCAGGGCGCTCAGTCCGGCGGCGGTATCCCGGGTCATTCCCGACCACCGCCGCCGCCATGCCACCGTGATCGTGGAAGAAGGGCAGTTGTCGCTGGCCATCGGCAAATCCGGACAGAATTCGCGGCTGGCAGTCCAACTGACAGGTTGGGGGCTCGATATAATCACCAATGACAAATACCAGGAACGCCGGGCACAGATCGACGTGTACCAGCAGGAGTTGCGGCGAGTGCCCGGGGTGAGCGAGTTGATCGCCCTGGGCCTGATCACCTCCGGGTTCAGCACCATCGCCTCGGTAGCCGAAGCCACGGTAGAGCTGCTGCGCACGGTGCCAGGTCTAGAAGGTGCCGCCGCCGCCCAGATCAAGGAGGCGGCCCAGAGCTACGCGATCGAGCATCCGGAAGGTAGCGAAGCCCCCAAGACGGATGGGGCTGATGGAGAAGAGACCAGTTCGCCGGTGGCTGCGGCGAATGACAACACCCCTGGTACAGAGGGTTGAACAGGACCGCTGCTAGCGGCAACAGGAATTCTTTCCCGCTGTGAAGGGGGGGATTTACTTGGAAAAACTAAGAGTATACCAGATAGCCAAGGAGAAGAAGCTCTCCAGCGACGCATTGATCTCCATGCTCAAGGCGATGAACTATGACGTCAAGAGCCATATGAGCGTCGTCGATGAGGGGATGCTGGCGGCTATCACCCAGAAGATAGCCGAAGAGAAGAAAAGCTCCATTCAGGAAGTCCAGCGCCAGAAGATCAAGGAGGAAACGCGCAAAAAGGCGGAACCCCGGTCCCCCCGGCCTTCCCAGACGGCCCCCCACGCCAGGCCAGAGGATGATCGCCGCGGGCCACGTCCAGGTGGCGCAACTGACAAACCACCCAGGCGGCGATTGGGTGGGGAAGGGGGCAGATCCTCGGTCGTGCCTTTGCCCGCCAAGGGTGAGGATGAGCGCAAGCGCACCAAGAAGCGCGGCCAAAAAGAGGAAGAACCGCGCAGAGTCGATGATCTCAGCAACCGCAGCCAGAAGCGGGATGCCCCCCTGGCCGGCACCCCCGATTTGAGCGGCCGCTGGCGCGGCGGGGGGGGGCGGGGCAAGCGCCGGCGTCAGGTGGATGCCAAGGCCATTCAGGAAAACGTCCGCAAGACCTTGTCGCAGATGAACGAAGGCCGCACTCGGCGCCGCTATGAACGGGTGCGCAAGGAAGACGAGCAGGGGGAGGGCGCAGAAGAGCGCCATATCCTGCGGGTCATGGAGTACATCACCGTCAGCGAACTGGCTGAATCGATGGGGGTCAAGTCCAGCGAAGTGATCACGGCCTGCCTGGAGTTGGGCCTGGTGGCCACCATCAACCAGCGGCTGGACATGGATGTGATCACCACCGTGGCCGACGAGTTCGGTTTTGAGGTCCAGCCTCTTGAAGAAGAAGACGAAGAGGAATTTGAGGAAGTCGCTGAGGAAGACGAGGCCGGAGAGCCCCATCCCCGGGCGCCCGTGGTCACGGTCATGGGCCATGTGGACCACGGCAAGACCTCGCTGCTCGATTTTCTGCGCAAAAGCGCGGTGGCAGCGGGGGAAGCCGGCGGCATCACTCAGCACATCGGCGCCTATGTGGTCCATCTGCCCGAAGCCCGCCGCGTCACCTTCCTCGACACCCCTGGGCATGCGGCCTTCACTGCCATGCGCGCCCGTGGCGCCCGGGTGACCGATCTGGTCATCCTGGTGGTGGCTGCCGACGACAATGTCATGCCCCAGACCATCGAGGCCATCGATCACGCCAGGGCGGCCAAGGTGCCCATCGTGGTGGCGATCAACAAGATCGACCTGCCCACCGCCGATGCGGGACGGATAAAGCGCCAGCTGGCCGAGCAGAACGTGCTGGTGGAGGAGTGGGGCGGCAAGGTGCCGGTGGCCGAGATTTCAGCCAAGACCGGTACCGGGATGGAGCGCTTGCTCGAGCTGGTGCTGCTGGAGGCGGAGTTGCTCGAACTCAAGTCCGTGCCCCAGCGCCGGGCCCGAGGTACCATCATCGAAGCCCAGTTGGACAAGGGCCGCGGTCCGGTAGCCACGGTGCTGGTCCAAGACGGCACCTTGCACCCGGGGGATCCCTTCGTCACCGGGGTGTTCAGCGGCAGGGTCAGGGCCCTGCTCGACGAGCATCTGCAGAAAATAAACGAAGCCGGTCCTTCAGTCCCAGTCCAGGTGCTGGGGTTGGCCGGTGTGCCTCAGGCCGGCGACACCTTTGTGGTCACCCCTTCGGAGCGGGAAGCCCGCGATATCAGCAGCAAGCGCCAGCAGGTCAAGCGCGAGCAGGATTTCCGCCGGATCCGGGCCGTGACCCTGACCGACCTGCACGATCAGATCCAGGAAGGCAAGATCAAGGAACTCAACGTCATCGTCAAAGGCGACGTGGACGGTTCGGTCGAGGCCATCAACCAGGAGCTGGGGGCCATCCTGCACCAGGAGGTCCGCATCGCGGTCATCCACAGTGGGGTGGGGCCGATCTCCGAATCCGATGTTCTGCTGGCATCGGCCTCCAACGCCATCATCATCGGTTTCCGGGTCCAGCCCGATGCCTCGGCCCGTTCCATGGCCACCCGGTACGGGGTGGACATCCATTACTACGAGATCATCTATGAAGTGGTGGAGGAACTGAGGGCCGCCCTGGCCGGCCTGCTTTCCCCCGAGGTGCAGGAACGCGTCACCGGCGTGCTCCAGGTCCGCCAGGTGTTTTCCTCCTCGCGGATGGGAACGATTGCCGGCTGCATGGTGCAGAAAGGCAAGATCAGCCGCAGCAGTCGGGTGCGAGTCCGCCGGGGCAATGCCGTTGTGTTTAACGGAGGGGTAGCCTCTTTGCGGCGCTTTAAAGACGACGTGCGCGAAGTAGCCGAAGGCTACGAATGCGGCGTTGGCGTGGAGGGTTTCGACGATATCAAGGTCGAGGACCTCATCGAGGTGATCGAGGTGGTGGAGTCGGCCCGCGCCCTCTGAGGTACAGCAGACCGTGGTAGTGATGACCTGCCAGGCCCAGATTTTCCTGTCCGAAAGCCGCTCGCTCAAGGACAAACGCCAGGTAGTCAAGAGCCTCAAGGACCGCATCCGCAACCGCTTCAACGTGGCAGTGGCGGAGGTGGAGTATCAGGAGCTGTGGCAGCGCAGCACCCTAGGGCTGGCAGCGATCAGCACCGAGGGCAACCATGCCAACGAGGTGCTGGACCAGGTGATTCGCTTCATCGAACAGGATCCGCGAATCCAGTTGCTCGATTACGAACTGGAGGAACGCTGAGCATCTCGGCAAACCTATGGGGTCGTCCTACCGCATAAATCGAGTTGAGGAACTGCTGCGGCGCGAACTGAGCGACATCGTCCAGCATCTGGGCGACCCGCGCCTGCACATGCTCACCGTGGTGGACGTGGAACTCACCCGGGATCTGAAGAGCGCCAAGGTCTTCGTCAGTTCGCTGGGCGACCAAGAGCAGCAGCTCGCCGCCACCGCAGCCCTGCAGCAAGCCCTGGGGTTCGTTCGCCGGGAAGTGGCCAAACGCATATCGCTGCGCCAGGTGCCCCAACTGGCCCTGGTCTACGATGACACCGCCGAACGGGCAGCGCGGGTTGGGGCCTTGCTCAACCAGGTCAAGTCCAACACCGATGGGTGAGCGCGATGGGGTGCTGGTGGTGGACAAGGCCTCTGGCCCTACCTCCCACGATGTAGTGGCTGGAGTAAGGCGCATTTTCTCGATGCGCCGGGTCGGGCACTGCGGCACTCTCGACCCACTGGCCACGGGAGTGCTGGTGGTTTGCCTGGGAGCCTATACCCGGTTGAGCGACTGGCTCAGCAAGGGCGACAAGGAATATGAGAGTGTTTTTTTTCTCGGGGCGCGCAGCGACACCGGAGATCGCCAGGGGCAGATCCAGGTGGCAGCTGTCCAGGACCACCCCGGGCCAGCAGCGGTCTCGAGCGCCCTGCAGCAGTTTACTGGTCTTATTCAGCAGGTGCCTCCTGCCTATTCTGCGATCAAGGTGGATGGGGTGCGCAGTTACCGCCTGGCCCGCCGGCAGCAGCCGGTCGCCCTCGATGCCAGGCAGGTCGAGGTGAAGGCCATTGAGGTCCTCGCTTACCGCCCCCCCCGCCTGAGGTTGCGCATCCTCTGCTCGCGCGGGACCTATATCCGTTCCCTGGCCATGGACCTGGGAGAGGCACTCGGCTGCGGGGCCTATGTAGAAGACCTGCGCCGGTTGAGGGTAGGCAAACTGGACCTGGACCGGGCCTACACCCTCGATCAGTTGCAGGTGCTTGGCAGTGAGGATCGCCTCGGGGAAGTGCTGGTGCCGGTACCGCAGGCACTCAGCCAGTTGCCCGCCTGCGAGTTGAGTCCGGGACAGATCCAGGTTTTTGCCCACGGTGGTTCCTTGCGGCCAGCAGGGATCTGGTCGCGCCAGGGCGAATGTGCGGTATATGGGGCCCAGGGCCGGTTGTTGGGCATCGGCAGCTGGGCCGAGGGGGAGTTGCGGCCCCTGAAGGTCTTTGTCTCCCAGTCTCCTCTTGCCGAGGTCGGCAGTGGCCACTGAGGCGGGAATACGTTTTTCCGGAGTGGTTCGCCCCGGAATGCAGCGCGGCAGGAGGTTGGGTTTTCCCACTGCCAACCTCGAGGTGGACCGGCAAGCGGCCGATCAACTGCCGCGGGGAGTATTTGCCGGCCGCCTGCATTGGGACCGGGAGGGCTGGCAGTGGGCGGTGGTGAACATCGGCAATCGCCCGACCTTCGATGCGGGGGCCTTGAGCATCGAGGCCCATATCCTCGACTACCAGGGCGACCTCTATGACAAGGTCCTCGAGGTCGAATTGCACCGGCAGCTGCGCGGGGAGATGCGGTTCGCCGGGGCGGAGGAATTGACCGCGCAGATCGCGCTCGATATCGAACAGGCACGCAGCTACATAAAGAGCAAAGCCCTTACCAACACCATGGAGGTGTGAAATTGTCCATTACCACAGAAAAGAAGAAGGAACTGATCGCCCGGTTCGGCAAGAGTGAGACCGATACGGGTTCGAGTGCCGCGCAGATCGCCGTCCTCACCGGGCGCATCCGCGCCCTGAGCGATCACCTGCAGACCAACGAAAAGGACCATGCTTCCCGCCGGGGCCTGCTGCGCCTGATCGGGAAACGCCGGCGCCTGCAGAACTACCTGCACTACCAACAGCCCGAAGCCTATGCTCAACTGATCAAGGATTTGGAACTGCGGCGCTGAAAGCCCGGTTCTGTCTATTTACCGCATTATTGCAGAAGGAACCTAGATGATTCACAAAGTTCAAACCGAATTGGGCGGCCGCACCTTCTCCATGGAAACCGGCCGGATAGCCAAGCAAGCAAACAGCGCCCTGTGGGTGCAGCACGGCGACACCGTGGTGATGGTGACCGCGTGCCGGGCAGAACAGCCCAATGAAGACCGCAGTTTTCTGCCCTTGACGGTTGAGTACCGCGAAAAGTCCTACGCGGCTGGACGCATTCCCGGCAGCATCTTCAAGCGCGAGGGGCGCCCCCTGGAAAAAGAGACCCTCAGCGCCCGGCTCACCGACCATCCGCTGCGGCCCACCTTTCCCAAGGAATACGCCTACGAGACCCAGGTCTACATCACCATCTTGTCGGCGGACGGCGAGAACGACGCCGATGTGCTGGGCATGGTCGGCGCTTCGGCGGCCCTGTGCATCTCCGACATCCCCTTTGAGGGGCCCTTGGGTTCGGTGCGGGTGGGCAGGATTGGCGGCGAACTGGTCGTCAACCCCACCTTCCAGCAGCTCGAGGAAAGCGATATCGAGCTGATCGTCACCTGCTCCCAGACCGAGATCGTCAGCGTGGAAGGGGGGGCGCACGAGATCTCCGAAGCGGAGATGATGGAAGCCCTGCGCTTTGCCCACGCCCAGATCCTGCCCTTGCTGGATCTGCAGCGCGAACTGGCCAAGGTGGTCGGCAAGAAAAAGCTGGTGCTCGACAAGGTCGAGACCGATCCGGCCCTGATCAAGGCGGTTGAAGAACTGGCTGCCGGGCGCATTTCCAAGGCCAATCGCACCCATTCGCGAGAAGAGCGTCAGGCCCTCATCGCCGAACTGACCGAAACGGTGCAAGCCGCCCTGGCCGAGCGCTATCCCGGCGCCGGCAAGGAGATCGATGAGTTGCTCTACCAGTTGACCCGCATGGACATGCGGCGCATGGTGCTCAAGGAAAAGAAGAGGGTCGACGGCCGCGAACTGCGGCAGGTGCGGCCGGTCAGTTGCGAGAATTCGGTGCTGCCCCGCACCCACGGCTCGGCGATTTTCCAGCGCGGGCATACCCAGGCCCTGTGCGTGGCCACCCTGGGCTCGAAGATGGATGAACGCATGGTGGACGACCTGCGCGGGAAGACCTTCAAATCCTACTTCCTGGACTACAATTTCCCGCCCTTCAGCACCGGTGAGGTGCGGCGGGAGACCGGCCCCAGGCGGCGCGAGATCGGCCATGGTCACCTGGCTGAACGGGCCATCGAGCCGGTCATCCCGGCCATCGACGCTTTTCCCTACACCATCCGCCTGGTCTCCGATATCCTGGAGTCCAACGGCTCCACCTCCATGGCCACGGTCTGCGGCTGTTCGCTGGCCCTGATGGACGCCGGTATCCCCATCAAATCCGCCGTCAGCGGTGCCGGGGTGGGGTTGGTCAAGGAGGGGGATGAGTGGGAACTGCTCACCGACATCCAGGGCACCGAGGACTTTCTCGGCGACATGGACTTCAAGGTGGCCGGCACCAAGGAAGGGATCACCGCCATCCAGTTGGACATCAAGATCCGCGGCATCACCTTCGAGATCATGGAAGCGGCGCTGGAGCGGGCCCGTGAGGCGCGGTTTCACATCATGTCGATCATGGACCAGTGCATCGCGGCTCCGCGCCAGGAGCTGTCCAAATTTGCGCCGCGCATCCTCTTTATCAGGATCGATCCCTCCAAGATCGGCGCGGTCATCGGCCCGGGCGGCAAGATGATCCGCGAGATCGAGAAGACCGGCGCCAGCATCAATGTGGAGGACGACGGCACCATCACCATCGCGTCGGTGGAGGCTTCGGCCGCCGCCGCCGCCCGGCGCATGATCGAGGACCTGACCTCCGACGCCGAGATCGGCCGCATCTACAACGGCACGGTCAAGCGCATCATGCCCTTTGGCGCCTTCGTCGAGATCCTCCCCGGCAAGGAGGGGTTGCTGCACATCTCCGAGCTGGACCACCGCCGGGTGGAAAAGGTGGAGGACGTGGTCGAGGATGGTCAGCGCATCGAGGTCAAGGTCATCGACATCGACAATACCGGCAAGATCCGACTTAGTCACAAGGCCATCCTTCCCAACGCCAAAGAGAAGAAGAAGTAAGCGACCCGTCATAGTTGCTGTTAACGCCGAAAGACTATCGACCGGTTCGATAGTCTTTTTTTATAGCCCGGATCGACCATGAACAGCGTGAAAATCGCCCAGATCGCCGCCAGCGAAGGACGGGAAGTCGAATTGCGGGGCTGGCTCTACAACAAGAGATCCAGCGGCAAACTGCATTTTCTCCAGGTGCGCGACGGCACCGGCGTCATCCAGTGTGTGGTTTTCAAGGACGATGTGAGCCCCGAGGTGTTCAGTCAGTGCGATCATCTGGGGCAGGAATCCTCCCTGGTGGTCAGCGGGGTGGTGCGCAGGGAGGCGCGCTCACCCATCGGCTACGAACTGAGTGTGCGCCAGATGGAATGCCTCCAAGAGGCCGAAGGCTACCCCATTTCTCCCAAGGAACACGGGGTGAGCTTCCTGATGGAGCAGCGGCATTTGTGGCTGCGCTCCTCGCGGCCCCACGCGGTGCTGAGGGTGCGCGGCGAGGTGCTGAAGGCCTGCCGGGATTTCATGGAGCGCGAGGGCTTCCTGCTGGTGGACGCCCCCATCTTCACCCCGGCGGCCTGCGAGGGAACCTCCACCTTGTTCGAGACCGATTACTTCGAACAGAAAGCCTACCTGACGCAGAGCGGTCAGCTCTACATGGAAGCGGCTGCCATGGCCTTCGGCCGGGTCTACTGCCTTGGCCCCACCTTCAGGGCGGAGAAATCCAAGACCCGCCGGCACCTCACCGAGTTCTGGATGATCGAACCGGAGATGGCCTTCTGCGAACTGGACGAGGACATGGAGGTCGCCGAGGGGCTGGTCTTTCACGTGGTGCAGTGGGTGCTGGAGCACTGCCAGCGGGAACTGCAAGTGCTGGAGCGGGATCTCAAACCGCTCGAAAGGATCGCCAAACCCTTTCCCCGCGTCTCCTACGACCAGGCAGTGGAACAGCTAAAAGAGCAGGGCAGCGATATCCAGTGGGGGCAGGATCTGGGAGGTGACGACGAGACCCTGTTCTCGTCGCGTTGCGACTCACCCGTGCTGGTGCACCGCTATCCGGCCCAGGTCAAAGCCTTCTACATGAAGGGAGATCCCCAGGATTCCCGTCTGGCCCTCTGTGTGGACATGCTGGCCCCAGAAGGGTACGGCGAGATTGTCGGCGGGGGACAGCGCGAAGACGATCTCCAGACTCTTGAAGGCAAGATCGATGCTCACGGTCTGCCGAGGGAGACCTTTGCCTGGTACCTAGATCTGAGAAGGTATGGTTCGGTGCCCCATGCGGGATTTGGCATGGGCATCGAGCGGGTGGTGGCCTGGTTGTGCGGCCTGCACCACGTGCGCGAGACCATACCTTTTCCGCGCACCATGCAACACCTGTATCCGTGAGGAAGAACGATGGACAACCAAGGCGTGTACAATTACCGCGAGATCGAAAAACGCTGGCGCGAGCACTGGCTGGAGCACAAGACCTTCCGCACCCGGGTACCTGGCGAGGAGGGTTTCGACCCTTCCAAGCCCAAATGCTATGTGCTGGGTATGTTCCCCTATCCCAGCGGTTCGGGTCTGCACATCGGCCACCCCAGGGGCTATATCGCCACCGACATCTACAGCCGTTTCCAGCGCATGCGGGGTTTCAATGTGCTCCACCCCATGGGCTTCGACAGCTTTGGGCTGCCGGCCGAGCAATACGCGGTGGAGAACAACATCCACCCGGCCCTGTTCACTGAGGACAATATCCGAGTTTACCGCCAGCAACTCCAGTTCCTGGGATTGGGTTACGACTGGGACCGGGAGGTGGTCACCTCGCGCGAGGATTATTACAAGTGGACCCAGTGGATCTTCCTGCAGCTCTTCAACAGTTGGTACGATCCCGACTGCGAGTGGCAGGACCAAGGTGGGCGCACCTTGCGCGGCAGAGCCCGCGCCATCGCCGAGTTGGAAGTCCAGTTTGCCAAAGGGGAGCGGCCCTTCACCAAGATGGACCAGCAGGTGTTGGGAGGGGAGGCCGACAAGGCTTGGAACCGCTTGAGTCCCGCCGGAAAGGCGGCGCTGCTGAACAACTACCGCTTGGTGTACCAGCGCGAAGTGACCGTGAACTGGTGTCCCATGCTGGGAACGGTGCTGGCCAACGAGGAGGTGACCAACGAGGGGAAAAGCGAGCGGGGCGACTTCCCAGTGTACAAGCGGCCCCTGAAACAGTGGATCATGCGCATCACGGCATACGCTGATCGTTTGCTGGCTGACCTAGACGCCCCAAACTTGCCTGAAGGCAGGGAGGGAAAGTTCGCGCTGGATTGGCCCGAATCTGTGAAACTGATGCAGCGCAACTGGATCGGGCGCAGCGAAGGGGCGGAGATCCAGTTCGAAGTATTGGACCCGGTGACCCGAAAGGCAGCGGCGCAGCTGCAGGTCTTCACTACGCGACCCGACACCTTGTTCGGCGCCACCTTCATGGTGGTGGCGCCAGAGCATCCTTTGTTGGGAGCCATGGTACCCGACAGCTGGCCGGCCGGCATCGATCCCCGCTGGACCGAGGGACACGCCACGCCGGGGGCTGCGGTCTCCGCGTACGCCGCAAAATCCGCGGCAAAATCCGCGGCCAAAGCCACGGCAGGCCGCGACGAGGAGAAGGAAAAGACCGGGGTGTTCACCGGATTGTGGGCGAGAAATCCGGTGAATGGACGCGAGATTCCTGTCTTTACCGCCGATTATGTGAGCATGGAATACGGCACAGGCGCGATTATGGCGGTGCCTGCCCATGATGAACGCGACTTCGATTTTGTCCGGGCGTACGGCATCGAGGTGGTGCGGGTGGTTGAGCCCCCGCCGGGCAACGCGGACCAGTGTTTCACCGGTGAGGGCGTGGCGGTCAACTCGCCGGCCCAGGGGCAGAGTCCTTTTGCCATCACCGGGTTGCCCACGGCGCAGGCCAAGGCACAGATCACCGCGGCCCTGGAGCAGGCAGGATTGGGGGAGAAGGCTGTCAGTTACAAACTGCGCGACTGGATCTTTTCGCGGCAGCGGTACTGGGGCGAGCCTTTCCCCCTGGCGACCCATCCCGACGGGTACAGCACTGAGGTCGATATTCCGGTGGTCTTGCCGGCCATGGAAGATTTCCGCCCCCTGACTTCAGAATCTCCCGACAGCCCGGTCACCCCACCCTTGAGCCGGGCGCCCCAGGAGTGGCGTCAGGTAGTGGTGCGGAGAGCAGAGTGCCAGCGCGAACTCAACACCATGCCCCAGTGGGCCGGCTCCTGCTGGTATTACCTGCGCTTCATCGATCCCGCCAATCCTGCGGCGTTCTGCGATCCAGAGAAGGAACACTTCTTCATGCCCGTCGACCTGTACGTGGGCGGCGCCGAGCACACGGTGCTGCACCTGCTCTATGCGCGCTTCTGGCACAAGGCGCTCTTCGATCTGGGACATGTCTCTACCCCAGAGCCTTTCAAGAAGTACTTCAGTCTGGGAATGATCACCGCCGACGCCTTTGCCGACGAACGCGGGGTCTATGTCGACATCCGCGAGGTGGAGATCCGCGAGGGCGAGCCCTACCAGATCAGCACTGGCAAGAAACTGCAGCGCTTTGCCGGCAAGATGGGCAAGCGCTACAAGAACGGCCTGCCCCCAGAGGAGGTGGGGGAGGAATACGGAGTGGATACCTTGCGCCTGTACGAGATGTACATGGGCCCCCTGGATCTGAGCACTCCCTGGAGCATGGAAGGTATACGCGGCATGCAGCGCTTTCTGCAGCGGATATGGCGGGCCTTTGTCACTCAGGAAAGAACTGAACAAGCTGCTCCACCGCACCATCAAGCGGGTGAGCGAGGATCTGGAGGGGTTGCGCTTCAACACTGCCATTGCCGCGCTCATCGAAATGAACAATGAACTGGTCAAGCTGCCGGCTATTCCAGAGGCCGTCGCCAGGCCATTCCTGTTGCTCCTGGCCCCCTTCGCGCCTCATATCGCGGAGGAGCTGTGGGTGGTCTGGGGATTCGGCAGGGGAGAGATATCCCGCTGCCAGTGGCCGGCCGCTGATCCACAGTTCCTGCAGCAGGCGACCATCACCTTGCCGATCCAGATCAACGGCAAGATAAGGGGGAACATCGAGGTGCCGGCTGAAATCGGCGAGGTTGAACTGCGGGAGCAGATCTTCGCCCTGGAGAATATCCGCCGCCACGTTCCAGATCCATCCAAGGTGAAACGCTTTGTAGTGGTGCCCAAGAGGATCGTCAATATCGTGGTCTAGAATTGCTGCATAAAAGTCTGCTATTCAGCATTACACATAATATGATATATGTAAATCAATATAACCAAAAACAAATCCATTAACCAATCCGGATATAATCCGAAGCATTATCTGTAAGGCGCTCGCGGTTTTCGTAATAGCGCATCGTGGTCTTGAGGTCCTTGTGCCGCAGGTGGGCCTGGACCTGCTGGGGCTTGGCGCCGCCTTCAATGGCCAGGGTGCAGCAGGTGTGGCGGAACATATGAGCAGTAATTCGCTGGGGGACACCAGCCCGCAGGGCGTACCGTTTGACGATCAAATTGATGGACTGGTCAGTGAGGGGCCTGCCGCGCGAGCGGTTTGAGAGACCCAGAAAGACCTTGCCCTCTGCGGGATAACGATTGGCGAGCAAAGCGCTTTTGTACTGTTCGAGGTGGTGGATGACGATGGGTTGCAGTTTGATATCCTGGGGAACGCCCGATTTGGTCACCGGAAGCTTCAGGACATGAAAGGCACCTTCCTGAATAAGGTCTTCCCAGGAGATACTAGCTGCTTCAGAACGACGCAGGCCGCCGTAGGTGAGCAAATACACGATTGCTGTGTCACGCGTGCGTACTAGTTCGTCCTTGTGCTGTGAGATGGCCTCGACGATCTGCTTCAGTGCTTTTTTGTTTATGGCCTTGCCGGTGAGATTACCCTCAAGTCGGTAACCGCGCACCAATGCAGAGTCAGCCGGGTTTTTCTCGATTAATCCGGCCGCGGTCATCATCTTGAAGAACGCCTTGAGACTGGAAAGTTTGCGGTTGATCGAGGTTCGCTTGTATCCCTGTGCAGCCAGCTCATTGCGAAAGGCTACTAAGCTGTGAAAACTCACGGCGCGGATTCTTTCCAGCGAGATATCCGCGGTATCGAAAAAATGGCACAGATCAGCGTAGTAAGCACGCCGGGTGCGTTCGGAGAGCTGGCCGGCGAGGAATTGCTCAAGAGGATCGGATTGCCCGGGTTGCCCGAGGGCCGTGCGGTTCGTTATTACAGGGAGACGTTCCACGGTGTGACCGCAGGTAAGGGAATGACGGGGACAGTGGGCGGCTGGTCCCAATATAGCGATGTCACCGGTTTTTGTCACCAATTTTAATTATTGATAATTCTTCTTCTAGGGAATGGAACTTCTATCGGTCAACAAGTAACCCCAATGCCTTTTCCAGGCGTTTCCTCAGGTGTGGGCCCGCGAATAGCATTTCTTCAAGCCCTCCCAAACAACCGATCGAGTTCGCGCAAAGTCACTTTGATGATGATCGGCCGCCCATGCGGACAGACGAATGGTTCCCGCGCCTTCAGCAGCCTTTCTACCAAAACCTGCATCTCGGACTGTGCGAGTTTCTCTCCCGCCCGGATAGAGGTGTGGCAGGCGTAGGATGCGGCCATGGCTTCCTGGAGCGTATCCCGTATTTCCTTCTCCTGAATCAATTCGTCGATCAGCTTATAGAAGAGGGCGCCTTCCTGCCAATTCTTCAGCCCTGAGGGTATGGCGTCGATCAGCAGGGTTCCGGCGCCAAACTCGCGGATGCCGAAGCCCAGCCTGGTCAGCAGCGATTCCGCCTGGCGGGCCGCCTCCAGTTCTACGGGGTTCAGATGGATCGTCAGGGGCAGGAGCAGCTGCTGGCTGGTCGCCCCTTCGGCCTGGAAACGGTCTAGCGCCTCCTCGTAGCGGATGCGCTCATGTGCTACGTGCTGGTCGATGACCGCGATGCCGTCCTGGAGCTGCAGCAGCAGGTATTTGTCGTGTACCTGGAGGATGTTGTTCACCCCTTCGAGATCCCGGCGGCTCACCGCCTCCCCCACCTCCCCCATCGCGGAAAACCGGGGGAGTGCGGGGGCCAGGAGACTCAGGGTCATCTGCCCCTCGTGGGCGGATTCTCCCATGGGGGTATGGACCAACCCACTGGTTGGCTCTCCGAGCGATGAGGGCCGCAACATCGACTGCAGGGGCGCGTAGGTGAATGCCGAGGTCTCAGGCATGTCCAGCGCCTGGCGCACTGCCAGGGCAACTAGCTGACTGACCTGCTGCTCGTCTGCCAGGCGGATCTCCTTCTTGGCAGGATGGACATTGACATCCACCTGCCGCGGGTCGAGTTCTACCCAGAGGACAAAGGGCGGATGGGTATCGCCTGGCAACAAGCCGCCGTATCCCTTGTAGACCGCCAGGTTCAGAGGGCGGGAATACACGGGCCGCCCGCGGACCAACAAGAACTGGCGCCCCCGGGATCTCCGGCAAAAAGCCGGGCTGCCGATCAGCACTTCGGCGCTGATGCCTCCTTCTTCCACCCTGGAGAAAAGCAGGCCGTCCTGAGCGATATCGAGCAACTCACTTGCCCGTTCTCGCCGGTCG
>JACPJE010000021.1 GCA_016187725.1 Candidatus Latescibacterota bacterium | reverse complement strand
CACCAAGATCGAGATCGAGGGCAACCGCAAGGACTGGCGCATCGAGGGCGAGGAAGCGCCGGCCCCGGTCGCGGTAGTGCAGCAGCAGACCCAGGCCACCGGCAAGGCCGGCAGCAACGGCCACCCCCAGAAGAACGGCCACGCGGAGAGCCCCGGCTTTCAGGACCTCAAGCAGGCCATGCAGCTTTGCCTGAACGCCGCGTACGGAGTGTGCGAGGGGCTGGAGGTGGACCTGCCCTTCACCACCGAGGATGTGCGCGCCCTGGGCATCACTCTGTTCTTGGAGTGCTCACGCAAGGGGATTCAGCCCCAGGAATCTGAGGGGTTGCCGTTCTGATCACACGGGGTGCCAGGGCCGGCCCTGGCGCCCCTTTGCCTACCCGATGAGGAAAGAGCGATGTACTACCCGGTGCAGATCCCAAGACTGAGCATGGACCTGGTGAAGCGGCTATTTCCGCTCTGCCAGCGGCTGGAGATTCCGATGGACCGGTTTGTGAGCGAGGCACTGGCGCAAGCCGTGGCGAGGGCGGAGGAGGGGCTGGAAAGGGAAGAGCCGGCAGCAGCAGCAGTGGCGGCTGGGTAAGGAGAGGGGGCGAGCTAGCCGGACCTACCCGGCGGCCACTGGTCACAGCCTAGACAACCAATGCAGAACCGGCCCCGTCCGGCGTCACTTGAGAGGTCCCCTTATGTGCCCACATCCTACCGAACCCCTGAACGACTACCAAGCCAAGAAACAGGAGCGCATCCAACGCTATGAAGCCCGCGCAGAGCGGGCGCGGGCCACGGCCGCAGGCTTGTCTGGCCAGGCCCGGCAGGCCCTGGCTGGCATCGAGCCGGGGCAGCCGATCCTGGTCGGCCACCACAGCGAGAAGCGGCACCGCCGCGCGCTGGACCGCCACGACCACAAAATGAGGGCGATGTTTGAGGCCCAGGACAAGGCTGAGTATTGGGAAAAACGCGCTGCCGCGGCTGTGGCAAACACCGCCATCAGCAGCGACGACCCCCAGGCCCTGGACCTGCTCCGCGCCCGCGTGGAGGAACTGACCCAGGCGCAAGAGGCCATGAAGCGGATCAACCGCGCGTACAAAGCCGGCAAGCTGGCTGATCTTGGATACAGTCCGGAGCAGATCGCCGCCCTGGAACTGCGGGTAAAGACCGGCTATAGCTGGGAGAAGCTACCCTATCCGGGCTATCAGCTCAGGAACAACAACGCCAGCCTGCGCCGCCTCCAACAGCGCATCAAAGAACTGGAGCAGCGCGGCCAGTTGGTGGAGAGCCGCGAGGAGGTCAACGAGGTGGAGATTGTCCAGGACGTGGAGGCCAACCGCACCCGGCTGTATTTCCCCGACGTTCCGGCTGAGGAGGTGCGCAGCTTCCTCAAGGCGCGGGGGTTCCACTGGACGCGCTCCGTAGGATGCTGGCAGCGGCACCTTTCCGTCCAGGCGCTGGCCTTTGCGCGGCAGGCTGCGGGGATGTATGGAGGGGAAGCGAAGGAAGGGTGAGAAAGAAGGGGGCCGGCTGGCTTGGGGCTGGCCGGCCCGCTGATCTTCATCATCAGCACCCTAAATCCCCAGCGCCTCGCAGCCGCCAAGAAGGAGGAACATCCATGAAAGAGTTTATGCCGTGGTTCAGTGCCCGGGCCCAAGGCTGCCCGGATCAGGTCTGGCACGCCGCCCGTGAGCCGGGAAAAAGCGTACTCAAAATCACCTGGGATAAAGCCGGAGGTTTTCCCGCCCACGCCTGGGGGTATGTGCAGTGGACCGTCCGGCCCTTCACCCAAGGGCAGGGCTGCGATGGGACGATAGACGATAGCGTCCACCTCATCGGCCTGCGCCTCTGCGAGCAACTGGGGTTCGACTACGCCACCCTCTACGACGAAGCCTACCCTGAAGAGACCCCCTTTGAATTTTCGCCGGAGGATCAGAGGGAAGCCGAGCGCGAAACGGAGATCCCGCCCCTGTCCATCGAGGCGCTGCAGATGCTGCTGGAGGACTTGACCGATATCAACCACCACTCCCTGCGCACCGTGCTCGAAGAACGTCTGATCGAGATCGGTGCCCTACCCCAGCCCAGTGACCACCCGATGAGCTGATACGCGTTCTGGGGCCGGCTGGCCTGGGGCTGGCCCCCTCGGAATCTGGAAAAAAACGCCGCCGGTACCTGATTGACGGTGGCCCCGCAGAGGGGGGCAGACTGCTCAGGCCAGCCCACCGGGGCTTTGCCCCCGTGGGCGCCCGGCCCCTCGCAGCCTGCCTCCGGTGAGCCTGGCAAGGGGCAGCGTGCTGCGGCCAGCCCATTCCGGCCTATTCGGCCTCAGTGGGCCTGTCCTCGCACCCTGCCCAGAGGGGCTGCTGGTCGGCGAAGGGGCATGGCAACGATTCGTGCTTTTTGGGGCCATTTGTGGCCGTGATTCTGGATGGGCCTACTACCCCTATAGGGGAGAGAACCAACACGGGAGGGCCAACTCCTATGGTACTTTGGGTACCTTTGTTGGGTTAGACCCGTCTACGCATCGCCGCCTCCGTTTGGAACCAGCGCAAGACGGACTACCAGCCTGCCGGGCTTGGCGTTGGCGGGGTAGCACTTGCACCTACTGGACCGCTACCCGAATTTCACCAAGGCATCGTCTCCTTGGTTCCCTTCGGACCAGCATGGCCTGGTCGCTTCCGGTGAGGGCAACCCAAGAAAAACCGGCCGCTGGAGGAAGTGCGCCAGATCCATCGCGCCTTATGGGAGAGCGCCCCGCCTCCCGCCTCGGTAGAAGAAGCCCAGCAACGCTTCTTGGTGGAACGTCTGCGGTCGTTGTCCACGGAGTTGGTGCTTCAGGGAGTTACCAGCGCCATTCTCGAAGGAGCGTTTTTGCTCTGGTGGCTGAAGGTCGCCTGTATCAACCACGGCTTCGCCCCGGGCGGCTTCGAGCGTTGTCTGGCCCGCATCGGCCCGGTGATGCAGCCGATCGTTGCGCTCCTCAACCGGCTGGGAGAGGAGATCCAGGATGAGGGACCGATACCGGAGATGGTGCGCCTGGGGGAGAAGCTGGAACAAGCCCGGGATCTCCATGGCTGGGGTGGATCTTGGCCGCAGTCGGCCGCAGAGGAGGAGGCTCAGACCCAGCTGGTGCATGAGCGCCTCCGCTCGGCGCTGCAAGAGTGGCTCGAAGCCGGAGTGTCGCCCGGTCTGATCGAAAGTATGTTGTTCTACTATTGGTTCCGTGCCACGGCGATCAATCGCAGTTTGAAGGAATTCTTCTTCCAAAAGCTGGAGCGGAACTGGGACCAGGTCAGGGCGCTGCTCAACCAGCACCTGGACGAGCAGGCAGCCGCCGATCGCCGGCGGACGTGAGGTCCACCCACCTGCTTCGGCGGGGTACTTTGTGGCTGGTGACATGAGAGTTGGGTTTACGCCCTGATTGACGTGGACCTGCAGAGAGGGGCAGACTGCTCAGGCCAGCCCACCGGGGCTTCGCCCCCGTGGGCGCCCGGCTCTTCGCAGACTGCCTCTGAGTGAGCCTGACGAGGGCATCGTGCTGCGGCAAGGGGCAGCGTGCTGCGGGCAGCCCACTCCGGCCCTGCAGGCCGCAGATGGGCACCCGCCCTCGCACCCTGCCCAGGTGGGGTTGCTGGTCAGCGAGGGGCCGGCTGGGTATTCGTTCGGTCGAATAACTATTCGAGAACCGCCCGCTTCGGGTCCCTCTTTCACCCGTCCCCGCTGTCGATTGCCGTTTTTGGGGCGTTTGGGGCCTTCGCCCCAGGCCCCAGACTCCCGATAACGCCGCGACAAGGTAGTCGCATCCGTGGCCTACTATGGGGATTGTCACGGCGCGGGTCCTCGTCTGACCGACCTCAGGAGGGGTAGGAGTTTAGGGGCTGAGAGGCCGATCCCACAAGATAGCCGCACTGCCGAAGAGAAGGTCTTTGGTGGGGCGGTTTTTTTGTTGCTGTACGGCAGGTCGAGTCCCTGGGGCGTGTGCTCCATGCCTTCACCGCGGGAGGTGGGTGATTACCGGCCAAAGGCCGGCTGGAAAGCGGAGGAAGGTTCGTTAGCGCTAGGTCGCGATTCCGCGGTTCACGCAACTGTTCTGCCGGTCACAAAGAGGCCCAACCGTGGTGACTGGAAACCCCTAAAGGAGGAGAGCCATGACCACTTACCTGACCGAACACGACGCCATCACCAAAACCATGCAGCACTACATCGAGGGGGGACGGGCTGGTAAGAGCGAACTCATGCGCCCTGGGTTTCATGCTGATGCCACGATCGTGGGCTACTGCGCCGGCACCCTCTTGACCGGACCCATCCAACAGCTATTCGGCTGGGTCGATGCAAACGGTCCTGCGGCTGGCATTGAACCGCGTTTTGTCAGCATCGACATTCTCGAAACCGTCGCCGTTGTTCGCCTCGAAGTCGAGCACTGGTCGGGCAAACTCGCCGGCGCCGACGCCCATATGTCGGACGTATTCACCCTGCTGAAGACTCAAGAAGGATGGAAGATCACGCAGAAGACATTCCATTGGCATGCTCAGTGACGGGATTTGACCTGTATGGAGGATCAAGCGAGCAACGGGGATGATGGGGAGCGTTTCATTCGTGGTGTGATCATTAATCAGTCCCGGTCCGTGCCGGTACCAATCTACCCGGTTTGTAGATGTCTGGAGGCCACGATGCACAGGATCTCTCAGAATGATCTCGAATGGGAACACGGCGTGTCTCCCAAGGGCAAATACGAGCGCTACCACAAGGACGTGTCGGGCAAAATGAAGCCGTCCTCGGGTCCGGTGACTGACCGGGGCAACTATCCCTTCGAGGTCAGCCTGGTGCGGGTCCCACCCGGAAAGCCCGCCTGGCCGCAGCACCGCCACGAGTTGCAGTGGGAGTACTACACCGTGTTCGAAGGGACCGGCGCCATGCGCTGCGACGACGACAGCCAGGTACCGCTGAAGCCCGGCGATGCCCTGATGTTCCCTCCCGGCGAGGCGCACACCATCATCAACACCGGCACCGCCGACCTAGTTATCCAGATCATCGCCGACAACCCGCCGGCCGACATCGTCCACTACCCCGACTCCGACAAATGGGCCTTCTACCCGCCCTACAAGCGCTTCCGCATGACCGAAGTCGCCAACTACTACGACGGCGAGGAATAACCAACCTCGGAGAGGTTGCGTCGCACAGCCCGGGGTTGCAGTTCTCGAATGCGTGTATGGAAAATGCGGAATTGAGATTTGATCCTATCGATCTAAATGCGCACGCGGAACTTTGTGTGAAATTCCGCGCGGACTCATTCTTTTGCAGCTTCGGTTCAGATGAACGCTTTTATGAAGCCGACGGTAAAGGGGCTGAACGATATCTAGCTTGGATAAGGCAGCGCATGCTGGAGATCCCCGGTTCCTGCGTGCATGTCTGGAAAGGGAGTGCCATTATCGGCCAGATGGAGATGGGTCGGTTCAAAGGGGATCCCACCATTGGTTACGTCAATCTGTACTATCTCGCACCGGAGTACCGCAACCAAGGGTTGGGAAGCTTTCTCGACAAATATGTTGTGACCTTTCTGGCGAGTTTAGGATTTAGGAAAGCACGTTTGAATGTGAGTCCGACGAATCGCCAAGCGGTCTCATTTTATGTAAAGCACAATTGGAAGGATTTGGGGCCGCGCCCTGACCATCCCGAGGTGCACTGGATGGAAAAGGAGTTCGGTTAATCCTTAGCAAGGCGGCGAACAACGCCTAGAACCCGACGCCGCTGCGGTCGCTGTCGTGTCCGCAGCCGTTCCCTCGCTCGCAACAGATGCTCGCTCAGCGCGGTTAACGCGAAGCCGTTGCACCTGGCATTACCTGGGCATGGCTGTGCTGCCGGGTGTTGCGGGCGTTGCCGCCGCGCCCCTCTTATCCTCCGCTCTTGAGCTGAGCCCAAGGAGGTCGCCAGGATGTCCACTGTTCACGAAGCTGCACCACCCGCGCCGGATCGCGCGGCTCTTGCGGTGGTGGTGGGTCGAGCGCTCGGCAAAGAGCGTGTAGAAATGGGTCTAACCCAACAGAGGTACCTAAAGTACCATAGGATTTAGCCCTTCCGTGCTGGTTTCCTCCCCCTAGCGTGTCTCCGCAATCACGACCCTGATTTAAAGGACAACATCGTGCTGCGCTGCTCCTGACACAGTTCCCAGGGAAGGATGTCTACTTTAGGCGTCTACTTTTTCTATGTCTGCTTATCTCCGTCTCTTGGGCACCAAGTGTTGACATAGCAAGCAATAGGAAACAAAGATCCAGCGGCTTGCGGATGAAATACCCCAGAAATGCTGCTGAACAGGATACACGCCAGGTACGTCGAAATCCTGCCCCCAAAATCCATAGCCTCCTAGCCGTCTAATTTTGGGGGATTGGAATGGCCCCCAAAGCTATGTGGCTTCACAGCTTCAACAAAATGCTATGGGACTTTAGGTACCTTTGTTGCCTTATACCCACCATGCCGAACTGAAGTGATAACTTTTTACACGTATTCTGATCATACCCCGTTTTCTCAGGCGACCCCTTTTTCCCATGAAAGAGGCCGTTCGATGCGTCCTTGGTTGATCGCTTCATCGATTAGGGGGAGCCAGCATTTGGAATAGAGACTCGACTTCGACTTCATGCCCAGGCCACGGCGAACCTCCTGAATCGTAGGCCGGCCGGCATGGGCTTGGAGCTGGCGTTCCAGGGCTTTCTTGCGGGCTTGATGGTTGGCGGCGATGTCTTTCTTGCGGCTGGACAGCCTGGTCCAATTGGGCATGGGATTCTTTCTGGTAGGGGTAGAGAATAAGCTGGGGCAACAGTGGGGCGGCAGATCCCCACCGAAACCCGTTAAAATCCTGGAATATACCTTTTTGAGGGGTTGGGCAAAAAACCCTAATTGTTTCAGCGTGCCCCAGATTAAATCCGCCAGATCCGTATAGCACATTTGCGGATAGTCCATAATACTTGCCCAAGAGCAGCAGGATCAACCAGAGCCCCGGTGGTTAACCCCCGTCGGGCCTCTTTTTTTTAATGGCCGCTCCTCGTATATTCGCCGCCTATGAAACCTCGCTGGCTCCTCTGCGCTTTGCTCCTGTCCGGTGCTGTCTGCCTCGCCGAGGCTCAGAACCAGGTCCTGGAACTGGATGGCAAAGGGGCATACGTGCAGCTGCCGGCCCATATCTTCGACACCCTTCAGGCCGCCACGGTCGAGGCGTGGGTGAGGTGGGACGACTGGGCCTACTTCTCACAGTGGTTCGGCTTCGGCGCTGACGACCAGTGGCGCTCCATGTTCCTCAACCACCGCGAAAGCAGCCCCTTCTTCCAGTTCGCCATCTACACCGGCCGGGAGGAACTGCATCTTTTGTCGCTGGGAGGGGATCTGCCCTTGGGGCAGTGGTGCCACATGGCGGCGGTGTCGGGACCGGGGGGCATGCGCCTCTACCTCAACGGGGTGGAGGTGGACCACAACAGCTACGAGGGCAGCTTCGCCGCCATTGGGGCAGGAGAGCACAACTACCTGGGCAAGGCCAACTGGAAGGAGAACGCCTATTTCCACGGGGTGCTGGACGAGGTGCGGGTGTGGTCGGTGGCGCGCAGCGGGGAGGAGATCCGCGCCGGCATGGGGCAGGAGCTGCTGGGGGACGAGGCGGGGTTGGTGGGGCTGTGGGACTTCGACGGGGGGGATGCCCGGGACCGGTCGCCGCAGGGGCACGACGGGCAGTTGCTGGGCGGGGCGCGCTGCGTGGCGGTGCCTTTCCCCGGTGCGGGGCCGGTGCGGCGGCCGGCGGGGGTGGCGGGGGTGGTGCGGGACGAGACGGGGGTGCCCTTGAGCAGTGCGCTCGTGCAGCTGCGCCAGGGGGACAGAGAGCTGGGGAGCATTCTCACCAAGCAGGACGGCCACTACACCCTGGCGGCTTTGGGCTCCGGGGCCTACTCCTTGGCGGCGGAGCTGGGCGTGGCGCGTCTGCGGTGGTACCTGATCTGGCCACCGCGGCTGGAGGGACAGGGGCTGCCGCCCCAGGAGGTCGAGCTGCAGGAAGGCGCGGTGCTCCACCGGGACCTGTATGCGCCTCCGAGCCAGATGGCGCAGTGGTCTGGGGAGGGGGATGCCCGCGACACCCTGGGGCGCCACGACGGGGTGTTGAGCGGTGGGGTGGGCTATGCCCCGGGACTAGTGGGGCAGGCCTTCGCGCTGGACGGCGTCGACGGCAGCGTCCGCATCCCGCCTGCCCCCGATCTGGACCTGCAGGGCAGCTTCACCCTGGTCGCCTGGGTGTTTCCAGAGGCGGACGACCGCGTGCAGACCCTGTTCGGCAAGTGGCCTTCGCGTGCAGAGGAAGGCATCTACCGGCGTTCCTATGCACTGACCATCGAGCCGGGGCTGCGGCTCAATTTCTACATCACCGACGACGCCCATCAGGAGGATATTTTTTTTCACAAGTTCCAGTCGCCAGCCGATGTGCTGACCCGCAACGTTTGGAACCACGTGGCGGCGGTGTACGACAAGGCCACCGGCACCCGGCTGATCTACGTCAACGGGGTGGAGGTGGCCAAGCGCCAGGACCCTCCGATCGCCCTGTCTGTCAACAGCCGGGATCTGCTCCTGGGAGGTACGGAGCAAGCGCAGCCCACCGAGCAGCGCTTGAAGGGGCTCATCGACGAGGCGGCCCTCTACCGCCGGGCCCTGCCCGAGGTGGCCATCCAGCAGTTGTACCGCGTCCAGGCCGAGGCGCACTGGCCCGGGGAGGGCAACGCCGCGGATCTGCGGGGCAGCAACCGGGGGATCCTGGTCAAGGGCGTGGGTTTCTCGCCGGGGGTGGTGGGGCAGGCCTTCGTCTTTGACGGCAAAGGCAGCTACGTGGAGCTGAATCCGCGGGTCGGCAACTACGGCACCGCGGATTTTTCACTCGAGCTGTGGCTGTGGCGGGAGCGGGAGGGGGTCGCCGAACCGCTCTTGGACCGCTCCTACTCGATGGTGTACCTGCCGGAAGCGGCGCCGGCGCTGGCCACCTTTCAGACCAGCAGCGAGATCGACGGCCACACCTCGCTGTATCTCGACGAGGCCGGCCGGTTGCAGGGGGAGTTCAGCAGCGGCCAGGACCAGCACCGGCTGCACAGCGCCAAACCACTGTCCCTGCGGACCTGGCACCACTTGGCGCTGGTGCGGCAGGGGCGGGAGCTGCGGCTCTATGTGGACGGCCAGCCCGAGGCAACCGACACAGCGGCGCGGGTGGTCGAATTGGATTTGCCGGTGCCCCTGACCCTGGGCGGGGCGCCGGCGCAGGACCGCTACTTCGAGGGGCTGATCGACGAGGTGGCCTTCCACAACCATGCGCTTGCCCCCGACGAAATCGCCCAGACCTACCAGACCCGGCTGCGGGCCTGGCAGTGGCAACAGTGGCAGGCCTGGTTGCAGACGGGGGGGGTCGGGCTGGCGGTGGTGGTGGCGCTCTTGTCCAGCGCGCGGTACTACAGCCAGCGCAAGGCGCGGCAGCAGCGGGAGGCGCAACTGGTGCGGGAGCAGTTAGCGCGGGAGTTGGCCGAGGCGGCCAACCAGGCCAAGAGCGCCTTTCTGGCCAACATGTCCCACGAGATCCGCACGCCGATGAACGCCATCCTCGGCTATTCCCAGATCCTGCGCGAGCGGGAGGCGCTCAGCCCGGAGCAGCAGGACCGGGCAGTGGAGGCCATCTACACCAGCGGCGACCACCTGCTCAAGCTGATCAACGATGTACTAGATCTCTCCAAGATCGAGGCCGGCCGGATGGAATTGCAGCCAGTGGACTTCGACCTGGAGCGGCTGATCGGGGGCTTGGGCTCGATGTTCGAGCTGCGCTGCCAGCAGAAGGGCCTGGCCTGGCGGGTGAAGCAGGAGGGGGAAGGCTGGCAGGTGCACGGGGACGAGAGCAAGCTGCGCCAGGTGCTGATCAATCTGTTGGGCAACGCGGTGAAGTTCACCCAACGGGGCGAGGTGGTGCTGGAGGTGCGGGAGGGGCAGGGGCAGTATCACTTTGCGGTGCGGGACACCGGACCGGGGATCGCCGCCGAACACCAGGAGGCGATCTTCGCGCCTTTCGAGCAGGGGTCGGTGCAGGCCGATGTGGGGGGCACTGGGCTGGGGTTGGCCATCGCCCGGCGCAACGTGGAGTTGATGGGCGGGCAATTGCAGGTGGCGTCGGCGCCGGGCCAGGGGGCGCGCTTCTTTTTTTCTCTGGTGCTGACGCCAGCGCAAGGCCCGGTGGGGCAGGCCGAGGGGCGCCGGGGGCAGGTGGTGCGGCTGGCGGCCGGCTACAGCCCGGAAGTGCTGATCGTGGACGACGTGGCGACCAACCGGGAGATCCTGGCGCAGATCCTGGTGCGGTTGGGTGCCCGGGTGCGCCAGGCTTCAAGCGGCGAGGAGGCCGTCGAGGCGGTGCGTCAGGGACTGCCGGACCTGGTGTTCATGGATATCCGCATGGAGGGCATGGACGGGGTCGAGGCGCTGCGGCAGCTGCGGGCGGAACACGGGGCTTTGCCCATCGCGGCGATCTCGGCCTCGGTGATGCAGCACCAGCGGCAGGACTACCTCAAGGCCGGCTTCGACGCCTTTCTGGAAAAACCTTTCCGCCTCGAAGCCCTGTACGCCTGCCTCGAACAGGTGCTGGGGGTGCAGTGGGAAAGGACCTCGTCGGCCGCGGCGGTTCCGGCGGCGGCAGATTTCGACGGGTTGCGCCTGCCGGCGGCGCTGCGGGCGAGGTTGCGCCAAGCCGCGGAGATGCACAACGTGACCGCGCTCGAGGGGGGACTGGAGCAGTTGGCCGGGCTGGGGGCGCGGGAAGGGCAGCTGGCAGACCGCTTAGGCGCGCTGGTGGAGTCCCTAGATCTGAACGGGGTGCTCAAAATACTGGAGAAGACCGTCGATGGCTGAATCCGCAGTGGAGCTGAAGGGATCGCGCATCCTGGTGGTCGACGACACCCCGGCCAACCTGAAACTGATGAGCCGAGCCATGGCAGGGGCCGGGTACGAGGCGATGGTGGCCTCTTCGGGGGAGGTGGCCCTGCAGCTGGCCGAACGCTTCGTCCCCGACCTGGTGCTTTTGGACGTGACCATGCCGGGGCTGGATGGCTTCGAGGTCTGCCGCCGGCTCAAGCAGGACGAAGCCACGCGCGCCATTCCAGTGATCTTTCTGACGGCCCGCGACGAGACCACCGATCTGCTGGAGGGCTTCCGCGCCGGGGGAGTGGACTACGTGACCAAGCCCTTCCAGAAGGAAGAGGTGCTGGTGCGCATCCAGACCCACCTGGAGAAGGCGGCGCTGGTGCGCACCCTGGCTGAGAAAAACGCCGCCTTGGAGGCCCGCACCCGCCAACTGGAGGAGGAGATCAGCCGGCGCGAGGCCCTCACCCAGGAGCGCGACGCCCTGGCCGGCCGGCTGGAGGACCTCTCCCAGCAGCAGATCGCGCAGCAGGGAGGCAGTCTGGTGGGCCAGAGCCTGGCGGTGGCGGCGATGCAGGAGGAGATCGCCCTACTACAACAGGCGCATTCGGTGTCGGTGCTGATCACCGGGGAGAGCGGCACCGGCAAGGAGGTGGTAGCCCGCGCCATCCACTACGGGGGCAGCCGGGCGCGTGGCCCCTTTGTGGCGGTCAATTGCGCCGCCATCCCGCGCGAGCTGGCCGAGTCCAGCTTCTTCGGCCATCTGCGGGGGGCCTTCACCGGGGCGCACGAGGCGCGCCGGGGGTACTTCGAGCAGGCCGACGGGGGCACTCTCTTCCTCGACGAGATCGGCGATCTGCCCCTAGAGCTGCAGGCCAAGCTGCTGCGCACCCTGGAGACGGGCACCGTGACCCCACTGGGGGGCAGCCAGGAGCGGGCGGTGGACGTGCGGATCCTGGCGGCGACCAACCAGGAGTTGACCACCCTGATCGCCCGGGACCGCTTCCGCGAGGATCTCTACTTCCGGCTGGCCGGCTTCACGGTGGCGGTGCCGCCGCTGCGCAACCGGCGGGAGGACATCCCCTTGCTGGTGGACCATTTCCTAAGGCGCTATGCCGCCGAGATGGGGCGGGAGCCGGCCGGCAGCCGGGCCGGCCCAGGCGCCGGGACCTCCGCCCTCCCCGCCCTCCGGCCACCCGGCCAGCGACGAGGAGCGGATCCTGGCCTATGTGCGGGAACACGGCAGCATCGGCAACAGCGAGTGCCGCGACCTGTTGGCGGTCAGCCCGGAGCAGGCCAAGTATCTGCTGCGAAAGCTCAGCGCTCAAGGCGCACTGGAGTTGGAAGGGACTGGCCGCTGGAGGCGCTACCGCCTGCCATCGGACTAGCGCTACCGGGAATCTATCGGGAGTCTACCGGGAATCTACCGGGAATCTCCCTCGCTGAAGACCCCGCACCAGGGTCGCGCCGGCACCCCCGCCGGCAGTGCCGGTTTTTTCTGTGCCGCTCAATCCCCTCTCCTGATCCGGGCGGGCACCTTCGCCTAACCCCTTGATCTACAAGACTCCAGCCCCTGCATTCCCAGGCACCGTGCCGTGCGCCTGCAGCCCTCAGACGCCGGCAGGGCAAGGGCGAGGGGCTGGCTGCGGGCACGGACCTTGCAATAGTCCGGCCCAAGATGAAAACACCTGCCCTCCATATCTACCTGGTCGAAGCCGAGAACTACGCTCGCCAGGTCGTCGCCCGGTGGCTGCGCGACCGGGGACATCGGGTCAGCCTGCTGAGTGCGCCCGAGGAACTCCTCGATATCCTGGCCGCTGACCCCGATCCCACTGACCTGATCATCGCCGACCTGCCGCCGGGGCAGGGCGAAACCCTCTCCGCCGGCCTGCGCCGGGTGCACCAGCGCTACCCGCTGGTCCCGGTGCTGCTGCGGGCTTCCAGCGCCCTGCTGCCGGCCACCGAAGCGGCACACTGCGGGGTATACGGGTACCTGAGCAAGCCCTTCCGGCCCGCCGAACTGGAACTGGCGCTGATCCGCCTGGCCGAAAGGCAGGCCAGCCACTCGCTGCAGGAGGCGCAATTCCGGGCTGTATCACCGGGCGGGATTCGCGGTGCTGGGCCGGCAACTACTCAGGGCAGCCCAGGTTCGGCTGACCATCTACAATGTGGTGGGGCAGCAGGTGCGGGAGCTGGTGGCCGGGATGCAGGAGGCGGGCCGCTATGAGGTGCAGTGGGACGGCCGCGACAGCAACGGGCAGCTGGTGGCCAGTGGCTTCTACCTGTATCGCCTCCAGGCCGGCGAACAGAACGCCGTCAAGAAGATGCTCTTCGCCAAGTAACATTCCAAACTTCCATCGTTCACCAAGGAGGATCTCTATGGGCCAACTTAGACGATCCTTGTCACCTCATAGAAAGGACACTCAATGAGAAGGGTAGTGAACCTGTTCATCGTCTCCTGCGCACTCGCGTGGGCGAGAAGCGCAGTTGCCGATGACACCATCTGTGTCATCAACCTGTCCGATTATCCGGTCAAGTTCGCAATCTATCCGCTGTCCGATTTGGGGGTAGGTGATACTAGAATACTCTCATTAGCGGCGAACGCTGGCGACCAGAATCAGTGTTTCCATGTATCAGAGGCGAATCGTATGGTAACGCTGGGTATCGAAGTTTGCGAAGGACTAGTTAACGAGTTCGGGTGTAGCAGCCCTGTCCACTACGACCTCTTTGGGTCGGGGGGCATAGATGCGATGGAGGGCCCGAAGGGTGGCGTTAGCGGGTACGCCAAAGCACAGAACTGGCTAAGGCCCGTCTATGTGCCAAAGTTAGTTGGAGATGGGACGTGGTACAAGAAATTCGAATGCTGTGAAACGAACATCTTGGGCGATGACAAATATATGGGGTCATCTTTCGATCTCCATGGTCTATATACCGAAGGGTATCCGTGGCCCGCGGACTGGCTGTTGTGCACTGGCAATACGTGCGCATCTCACTCGGAGAACGCTGGCCACGGCTTGTATAGGCTCACGGTTTACAACAGGGGCGACGCCATGATGCCCGCCCAACGGGAGTTGAGCCCTCAGGAGCGAGAACTGGCGCTCCAACAGGAACAAGAGAGGCTCAAAGAACGCGATGATCAAGTTGCCTTATCGGAGGCCAGAGAAACGTTGGCGACGAAGCTGACGCACCTTGGTCAGACGCCCGAGGTGTCGCTGTATGCCTGCGGCGTGAGCAAAGAACTTGCCGAATCCCTCAGGAACCAGTGGATCAACTACGCGTTCAAGGGCTTGGTAGTGACGCGTGACGTCATCAAGCTGGATGGACATCCAGAACTCGATGATCCACTTGCAGTTACTGGACCTCTCCCAGTTGGGAACCAACGGATGACGGACGATGATTTCACCAGGCTTATGTTTAAGCAGTGGCGGTGGGCGGAGACACAGGGCCAAAAAAGTGGAGGCAATGAGGACAAAGAGGCCCTAGGAGCGTGTGAGGATAAGCTTGCTCAACTGGGTATGCAGAGTCAGGCGACCTGTGTTAATTTGCTCGTCCCGGTTTACTGGGGGCTCTTCGACCCCTTGAGGAAAGAGCTTGAAATGAAGATGGGGGAAGAGATTTCCAGAAAAGAAGCTCAGGAAGAGCGTAACAGTAGGGAGGGCCTCCTGAGCGCCGGCGAGGGTAGGCTGGCGGGCCTGCGCCTGGCGCCCGAGTGCTCCGACGAATTGCGCCAGCGCGAGCAGCTGCCCCAGGCGACGGACGGGTCCTGCGCCGACAACCTCTTCTTCCGCACGATCTGCAACAGCCCCGGCTACAATACTGTCGCCATCAGCCTCCCTGAGGACCACGACGCCAGCTGCTTCGGCTTTGAGGCCCTGCGCGGCGCCATGGGCTTCGAGATCGTCGCCGAGGACGGTATGCGTGTGTGGGACTCGAGCAAGGAAAGCATCGACGACCTGAAGCTCAGCGGTCCGGGCGTCTTCCAGATCCGCACCACCGGTGGCACCGCCGATGGCGGCATCACCATCCGCTTCGTCGACGCCAAAGCCGACAGGTAAGGTGTATGGCGCGGCGCCGGCGCCCCCCGCGCGCCGGGGGCGCTGCAGGTGCCACGGCCTTTGTAACAACGGGCCGGTCTTCCCTGTGGAGGGCCGGCCCGTTGTCGTGCGGGTCCAGCGGGGCGTGCGCCCCACAGTAGGGGGCCGAAGGCATGCTAAGCCCTCAGCCCCAACCAGCATCTCCCCTTCTATTGCTTTGGTGCCAAAAACGCTGATTTTTGGACGTCTGCAGGATCCTCTTCGGGCACCGCTGTTTTGAGGCACACCGGGTCCCCCAACCCGTCCCCTTATCAAGGTCCCACAAACGCCTTTCTCGTCAGCTTTTGGGTTACCCCCTATTTGCAGAAACGGAGGGTCGGCTGGTTGAAGAGGTCTCGCAGACTGTGCAGCGGGTGGTGTTGGCCGGCGAAGAGGCCGGCTGGGTATTCGTGCCGGCGAATAGATATTTTGAATCCACGCGATTTTCACTCCTGGTTTCACCCGTCGCTGCTGCTCTCCGATTGTGGTACGTCTGGGGGCTTCGCTGCCTGAAGAGTGGCGCGCTATCCCTTCCTGGTCGGTTTCAGGGCTTTCTTAACCCCACCCGCAGTAATTGGCTTCTGCTTTGGCTTCGCCTTCACCGCGACCTTCGGGGCTTTCTTAGCCGCAACCGCAACAACGGGCTTCTGCTTTGGCTTCGCCTTCACAGGGGCTTTCGGTGCACTCTTTGCCATCCCCGCAGCAACGGGCTTAAGCCAGGGCTTGAACCAGTTGCTGCCTGCAACGGGTTTCTTCGTCTCTTCCGGCGTGCCCTTTACAATCGTCAATTTGGCGGGTGGCATGGTAAGCTCCTTTTGGGGAGAAGTGAGTATCTGAGTACACGACCGCGATACAAGTTGCTGTTCTGCTCGGAAATTCTGTCGTCTGTTCCTGTTTCCATCAATCTCCACGTAGGGGCCTTTCGTTGTCAGCCTGTGGTGACATAACGGAGAAGCATCCTACTGGCCACCTTGGTCTTCCACCTCGCCTACTAACGCCAGGAGTGCCGCCGCGCGGGTTGGGTGCCGAAGCTTGTTGAGGGCACGTTCCTTGAGCTGGCGCACCCGTTCGCGGGTGAGCTTGAACAGGCCGCCAATCTGCTCCAGGTTAAGGGCCTCATTGCCATCCAGACCGTAGTAGAGGCGGATGATGCGCAACTCGCGATCATCGAGGCCGCTGAGTACGCGCTCCAACTGCTCCCGGGCTGCGTCGCGCAACAGGTCGGTGTCGGGGGAGACCTGATGGGTGTCAACCAGGGTGTTGAGCAGGCTGCGCTCGTCATCCTCACTAACCGTCTCGTCCAACGAGCGCACGGTGCGGGCGCTGAGTAGGGTGTCCCGTATCTCCTCGGCAGACACCTGCAACTCGGCGGCGATTTCCTCCACATCGGGCTCGCTCTCGCGGCCCTGGGCCAGCCGGCGCGAAACCCTGGAAATGTCACTGAGGAGGCCCAGCTTGTTGAGGGGAAGGCGCACGGTGCGGACATGCTCAGCGATGGTCTGGAGGATGGACTGCCGGATCCACCACACCGCATAAGAGATGAACTTGAAGCCCTTGGTGCCGTCGAAGCGCTCGGCGGCGGTCAACAGCCCCAGGTTGCCGGCACTGATCCGGTCAGAGAGCGACAGCCCCCGATTCTGGTATTTCTTGGCCACGTCGACGACAAAGCGCAGATTGGCATGCACCAGTTCATCGCGGGCCTGGAGATCGCCCTGGTGGATACGGGTGGCCAACTCCACCTCCCGCTCACGCGACAGCGGCTTCGATCCCGCAATGTCATCGAAGTAGAGCCGCAGGGTACTCTCTTCGTCGTTGTAGATATCATGCAACGTATACCCCCTGGTAATGAGGAGCTTGCCTTCTCCGTCATGCCTGGATAGTTAAGCCGCTCAATCAGCCCTGTGGGAAGGTGACCCTGCTTCGGGTCTTCTTCGCCTGGAGGGAGGTCAGGGACTCTCCTCTGCGCGAGCAGGTGGAACCTGCTTTCGATACCACGTCAGGAATTCGGCCGGGGACACTACCAGGACCTCTTGCCGGCTCTTCACGGGGTAATGCCTGGTATTTCCGGTGACTAAGTGTCGAACCGCACCCGCCAGAGCTACGGCCAAGAAGACCTCGTCGTCAGGATCTGGAGGCGGCCCCGGCAAGGGCCGTGCGGCTACCACCAAGCCTCCGGCCTTGACCTGATCCACCAGAGCTTCCACCTGCGGCTGGGTAAAAGGGAAAGCGGGTCGCCGGAGGGCTTCGCAGTACTCAGCGAGAACGCGAGCGTCATAACACAATTGCAGCTCCCCGATGGCCACCAGCTGTACCAACACACCTGGTGCTCCATAGGGAGAGAGCAGACCGGATACCAGGACATCAGTACCCAGCACCACCCTCACCGAGAACGCCCCTTTCGCACCGTTTTGATCTCCGCGTCGATCTCCTTCAGGGACAAGCGCTCGGTGCCGGCCTTCAGGGAGGCCTGCTGCATGGCCGTCACGGCCACCAGCGCGCGGGCACGGCGCACGGCCACCAGCGATTCCTCCAGCAGTTCTTCCGAAGTCGCCGACAACAAGGCGATGGGTTTGCCGTTGGAGGTGACCACTAGATCCTTCTCTTCGGCCAGTTCCTTCCAGATGGCCGCCGATTTTCCGCGCAGCTCCCTGACACTGACAAACCGCATATCGGCCTCCTTGTATACACGAGAGTGTACACGATAATGTCTCACTTGTCAATAATGGGCTTGTCCTCGCTCCATTCCGGCTCTATCTTCTCTTTAAACTCTATAATCTATTTTATGAAGTTTAACACCAGAGTAGGGCGGGTAGACAAAAAAATAGCCCCTCCTTGACGTCCAGAACGCCGGCAACTACCTTTTGATCACTGGTTTCGCAATATTGCGAAAGTCGCTCGCCCAGCCCTGAACGCCACCGATGCCACAGACGGCACTCCAGTTTTACCAGGAAGAGAACGGCGAGGTGCCCTTGGTGGACTGGCTCGAAACCCTGCCGGCCAAGGTGCGGGACAAGTGCCTGGTGAAGTTGGAACGCCTGGAAACGCTGGGGTACGAGCTGCGGCGCCCTGAGGCCGACTACCTGCGCGACGACGTCTACGAACTGCGGGTGCGCTTCCGGCACCTCAACTACCGCATGCTCTACTTCTTCTATGGAAAGACCGCCGCAGTCGTCTCGCACGGTTGCACCAAAGAGAACGAGGTGCCGGCATCGGAGATCGAAGCTGCAGTTGCGCACAAGCAAAAGGTGATGACCAATCCGCGCCGTCACCTTTTCAGACCCGAGGAGTAAGAACCCATGGCCAGCCCTAGACAGCCTCGCTCATCCTCGTTGCGCTATTTGCACAAGAAATTCATCGGCGACGACCCGGAGCGACTCGAATCGCTAGAAGCAGAACGGGTCAACGCGGATATTGCGCAAAAGATCTACGACCTGCGCACCGCAGCCGGCCTGACCCAGACTGAACTGGCCAGGCTAGCCCATACGACGGCGTCGGTGATCTGCCGGCTGGAGGACGCCGAATACGAGGGGCACTCCCTGTCCATGCTGCGCGTAGAGGAGCCCCCAAGCCATGGACAAACCTGCGCCCGCCCATCCCCGCGCCCTCCAGCCCTCCCCCTCGCGCCGGCTCACCGCCGCCCAGTTCCAGGGTCTGGCCCAGGTGCCCCCCGAGCTGGAGTGGTTCGCCAACATCGATAACCCCCGCACCCGGGCGGCGTACCAGCAGGACCTGCGGGAGTTCACCCGCTTCCTGGGCATCGAGCGGCCCGAGGAGTTCCGCACCGTCACCCGCAGCCATGTGCTGGCCTGGCGCCAGGACCTGGAGGCCCGCACCCTCTCCCCAGCCACCATCCGCCGCAAACTCTCGGCCCTGCATTCCCTCTTCCACCACCTGTGCGAGGAGAACGCCATCACCCACAATCCGGTCGAAGGGGTGAAGGCAGCAACGAGGGCAAGACCCCGGCCCTGTCCGACGACCAGGCCCGGCTGCTGCTGGAGGCCCCTTCAGAGAAGACCCTCAAGGGCAAGCGGGACCGGGCCATCCTGGCCACGCTGCTCTATCACGGGTTGCGGCGGGAGGAGTTGTGCCGGCTCCAGGTCAAGGACTGTAGCCAGCGGCGGGGGCTGATGCATCTGCGGGTACACGGCAAGGGGGGCAAGATCCGCTTTTTGCCAGTCCACCCCAGGGCGCTGATGCGGATTCAGGACTATCTGGAGGTGGCCGGCCACGGGGCAGATCCGGAGGCACCCTTGTTCCAGCCGGTGAAGAATAACCGCTCCGGAACCCTGGCCAAGCACCTGGAGCCCTGCTCAGTGCACCGCAACATCGTGGTCAAGTATGCCCGGGAAATGGGGCTGCACTTCCCCGGCTTTAGCCCGCATGCGTTGCGGGCCACGGCCGCCACCAACGCCCTGGACCACGGGGCCGACATCGCCCGGGTGCAGGAGTGGCTGGGGCATGCCAATATCTCGACCACCCGGTTGTATGATCGGCGAAGGAGCCGGCCGGAGGAGAGTCCGACCTTTAAGGTGGAGTACTGAACCTCCCCAAGGTGCTGGTCCGGCGCTGGGGCCGGATCGGGACCAAGCGGGTCCGGAGCATCAAGCTGGTGCTGGAGGATGCGGAGGAAGTGTGGCGGGAGGTGCAGGAGATCAGCCGGCTGCGGGGCCGGCATGGGTATCAGTTGGTGCGGGAGGTCCGGGGGGCGGCGATTGGGGCGGAGGCGGCGTGAGGGGGCGTCCGGGTGGCTGAGTGAGTGACTCTCTAACCCTAAAATAAGCGAGTTTGTCCCTTTTTCGTTACCTGTACTGGGGGCTGTTTATCCGCGGTCAGAGTCAAGGGAGCAGGCATAGGCTGCCGCCGCGGTCGAAGCTGCAGGCTTCGCCGTAGGGTTGGTATCAGGATGTGAGTGTGGTGCCGAGGTTCTTTCTTTGGCATGGTGGTGGCGGTGGTCAGTGGCCCCTCCCCTCCTAGTCCCCGGTGCGCCGCGGCTCATGGGAAGGCCAGGGCGTTGAACCAGTCGGCGATCTTCATCAAGGTCAGGGTATCCAGGGTGAAGTGGACGATACGGTAGATCAGGTAGCGTCCCTGGCGAATAATCTGACAGGGGAAGTGGAGGAAGCGCTGGAGGAACTGCTTGAATTCCATGCGCACCACCTGCTGCCGCAGCGAAGGCTCCTCCAGCAGCAAGCCATACCAGGCTTTGAGATTCCAGGCCAGCGCGGCGATGACCATATAGGCCCAGTTAGCCAAGAAAGAATGGGTGGGGGCATGGAACGCGGGCAGACCGCTTTTGAGTTGGGCGATGGTATTTTCCTGATCGGCGCGTTGATCGTAGAACAACACCAATTCGTCGGTCGGTTGGCTAGGCTCATTGGTAATATAGAAGAAGTAGCGAACCTCCTCGCCCAAGAGCTGTCCGCCTTTGCGGCGGTGGAGTTGTTTGCGCAGCACGATCAGGCGATAGGTCTTTTTACAGTGGCCTGGACGATAGGGAAACGACGTCACGTCTTCCTCGACGGTATGGAGTTCTTCGAAGCGCCGTTGACGGATCCGCGGTGGTTTGACCTTGGGGGGCGAGCAGCGCAGATGGGTTTTTACTTCATAGCGCGGCGGTCGGATCAACGGCGTCCAGTCGCTTTCGGACACCCCCTGCGCCAAGGTGACCAGGTTGGGCATGGCATCGACGCCAAAGATAAAGCGGGCGCACTCGTCCCAGCGGTCGAAGTGTTTGGTCAGCGAAAAGTCGGTATCGCCCCGCAGCCAAACCTTCTCAAAAATTGGACCGACCAACGCCAGCGCCCGATCGATCCAAGTGGGGGCGTCTTGGTGGGAAGGGGCCGCCGCCGAGCGATTGACCACATACAACACTTCGCGGGTTTCGGCCAGAGTAATCAACAAGGGGCCATAGCCCCACAACTGCTTGTAGGCGCAGTAGTCGATGCCTTCCATACACTCGGCGTCGGTTTCCATCAGCGTGCCATCGATATCGAGGGTCGCCTGCTGCCGAAAGGCGGCGGGCTGGCGCTGCCACACCTTAAGCCGCGCCTGGTTGATCGCCTCCTGCAGACGAAGAATCAACCCGGGGGAAGTAAAGCGACGCAGGAAGTCGCCGGCGGTGCTGGGAGCGGGCAACCGCGGCACCCCCAGGGCGTCCAGCAAGACTTCATCCTGGCGCAACCGATTGAGATCTTGCAGGGGCTTGCCGCCGGTCAACACGTTGTAGCACAACGCCAAGATATGATCCGATTCCCAGTAGGGCAGATGCCGTTTCAAGACCTGGACGGCGCCATTGAGCAAGGCCGGCAACTGCAACTTCATTACCAGGGTGTGGATCAGGCCCAACCCGCCCATACTCACCACCCGGGTGCGATCCGACACCTCGTAGCGAATGGGCTGATCCCCCAACAGCGGTCGGGGCGGACTGGTGAAGTTGCGGTGGGCCAGCCGCGCCTGCAGCGCCCGCTGGCGTTTCGCTGCTTTTTTTTGTTTTTTAGTCTTCACTCGAAATGCCTTTCTGGTTTTAGAGGTGTTTTATGCTGGAACATAAAATCTACCTCTCAACCGCAGGCATTTCGAGCTTTTTTTAGCGCCGCATCAACCGATATTCGCTTGTTTTAGGTCTAACCAAGTTTCCCGTTCCATTCTCCTCCTGTCATCTCGCACTGCCATGCTTTTTGGGCCTGCGTGCCCTCGCCTTCAGAACCCCTGCCGCTTTGGCCCGAGCAGGTCGTTTCCCCTTTTTTTTAGCCTCTTGCGCCCGGATATTTCGCACGAAGGGTCTCCACATGCCAAGTACCCGCCGTCGGCTCCGGGAATCCTCCAGCGGATTGCGCACCATCCAGGCCAATCCATCCTCCCACATTTCGAATAACTCGAAGTTCTGCATATGGTATGTTGCAATGTCTCCGTAGTCGATCTCCTCCAAAAGGTTCCCGAACTCACCCTCCAATCTGTCGAAGAGATCCGCGAATCGCAGACTGTACCCCAATTCGTTCTCAAGGAGCGTGGCGCAGGCACGGTGAGCGGCTATCCCATAACGCTCGCCCTCGGGCACGTTGTCGTTATCAAAGTTGGTGCGGAGATGGAACTCGCCTCGGCCGTCCCGGGTCTCAAAGGACCCATACTCCGTGTACCTTCCAAGCCTGACCTGCTCTTCGGCGCTCGAAACCCCGACCCAATACTTCGTCCACCTTGTTTCCTTCGCTAGCTGGCGCAAAGCATCCTGTTCGGTAGCATCCAGGTTTTTCAGGCCGTCCGCCCACCACACCAGGTCTCGGTAGGTCTCACCGTATGGCGGACCGCCGCACACCAGACAGAACTCATGCCAAACGCCCATGGCTATTCTCCACCACGGGCCACTTGGCCTTCCGAACCATCGGGCTCGGAACCATCGTCATCATCTGGAATTGGTTGATAGGTCCCTAAACTCTCTACATGGGTGTTCCACGCTTCCTCCACCTCCTCGGCAGTCTGGTCGTCGATACTGATACCAGATACCTGAGTGTCCCAGTTCACCTTTGGGAACTCTTTGCGCAGAACGTCCCTGCTAAGAAGCGCCTCCTCATCGGGATCGATTATCACCTCCCACTCGACATCAACGTAGTGGGTGCTGCTTCCCTCAACAGCCTTTCCCGAGTCCCAGTGCCCCTCCTCATAGACATCCGAAGTAGCCGTACCGGACGCGATGATGCCTTTCGGCTCCACCCCCTGGCGATTCAAGAAAACCCTGTCGCCAGTTCTGATGCGTTTGGAACGCCCGCAACTCCAAGGCTCATTCAAGATTCCGCTTTCCTTGGTAGCGGCGACACAATCTTTCAGATCAGTCCAGTTCCATTTCGTGGGGTTCCAAGTGAGGAGGTACGTCTTTGGAGTGTTGTTGACTGATCTATCGGTTGCTGTTAAGTGGGCATAGATGTATTCATCAAGGTCCACTGCGGCAATCTCGTCTTTTCCGTCGAAAAGCGGCTTCAGCGCACTGTCCGACCTGATCACCTCGGGATGGTCCGCGTCCCAAAGCCCGTTTTTCTGAATATAGAGCCGCACTTCGGTCTCGAATTGGTACCCAGTTTTCTGTTTCATGCCGACAAGGTTCCCCAAGACTTCATCTGGCACCATGAGAAAGATGTCGATCCGAGAAACATAGATAGCATCCATTTGATGAACGACTCCTTTCCGTCTGTTTTATCTAGTCTCTACGGGTTCGTTCGCGCCAAACCCTACTCAACCTCAAACCCCTGGCTGGTGAACTTTAAGGTCCGGCCATTCTCCGTGACCGTCCGCACTACCTGGGCCGGCGCGCCGCTGGGAATCTCCGCCTCGATCTCCAGGGTCACCTTCACCTTGGCGCCGACCAACCCGGACAGGTGGGAAAGCACTTCATCGGCGATCCGGCTGGCGTCCCGGCCGACGCGGGTTGAGTCGAGTTCCACGGTGCCGTGGAAGCGCCTGGGGAGCTGGGCTTCGGCTGGGCCTGCTGAATCCGTTCCCCCCGAGGTGGAAGGGCCCGGTGCGGTGGGGATTCTGGCGCCGCCAGTTTCAGTGCCAGTCCCGCCCTGCGTTTCGGCGGTGGCAGCCGGCACCTCTACAGCCTGCTGCTGGCGTGCCACAATGGGCTGCACCAGCAGCCCGGCATCGTCCTCCGTAACAGCTACGTGTTGGCCAAACCGCAAACCGCGGTACCGCCCGGCACCTCCGTCGTAACTATCCGCATAGGCAAAAGCATCCTGCTCCCAGGTGAGCAGGGAGAGCCCATCCCGCACCGCGCCCAGCAGAACCGATGCGTCCCTGAGCCTGGGCAGGTAAAGATACCGGGCGAAATCCTCGACGAGCTGTTTGACGGCGACGTGATCCCCTCGCCAGAGGGGAATCCGGTCTAGCTCCATGCGCAGCCGGGTGGGTGCAAAGCCCGTGATCAGCAACTCTTCGCCGCGAAGCTTCTTGCTGGCGCGCACTGCCAGGGCATCCTGGCCTGAGAGTCGTATGCCCTGCCACTCGACTGCCGATTGGGGTGAGGACTGCGTGGGCACCAGGAGCCATTGGTAGGTCTCGGGCAGACGGGCAGTCACCGCCCCGTCCGCAGCGTTCTTCTGGGTCTCAGCCTGCCGCACCTGGTGGGGCGAGAGGTCCAGCACCTCCTTTTCGAGCAGGATCGACTCCCAGGCCAGGTACCGCCGGGTCGCCTCGTCTAGGTCCTGCAACCGGGTCTTGTCCGCAGCGAGGAAGACGAGGCTGTTGCGGAAGAGCCGCGGTGCGCTGCCCCGAGTCTCAAGGATGGCGCGGGCCGCAGCTTCGGCGGCGTTGCCCGATTCCTTGCTGTGCGGGTGATCCAACCCGAGCACGACCAGCCGTGCATCAAGGTCGTCGGGCACATCCTGCCCGGACTGCGACAGGGGGTGGATGCGGCTGAATTCGCCGGTCTGGCGCAAGTTAACGCGCAAGCGCTTGCCGATCTCCTGCACCACCTTGTCGGAATCGCGCTTGAGCTGCTCGGCGCGGTCCTCGGCCAGCTTGGTGACTGTGGGTTGGGTCGAATACCAGTAGCGCGGGCCGTCCTGATACAGGTAGGTGGCTGCACCAGCCAGTCTCCGCAAGGCGTCGCCAAAGACCGCCGGGGACTCCCCTGGCATCACGCAACCCAGTTTCACCCACCGGTCTTCCAGGCCGCGATGGGCTGCCGTCGCCGTGGGAGCCGAGCCCAGGTAGATGGCCCGGGCCACCCGCCGGCAGGCGGCGAACTTGCCCAGGTTGGGCACCTCGCCGTCGAGCCGCAGCGGCAGCGAGGAGGGGCCGTCCACGTCCTTCTCAATCACCGGCACCCAGTTGTCGGACAGGTAGCGGGTCAGCTCGAACTGCACCCGAGGATCGTCGATAGAGACATTGGCCGGCAGGATGAGGGGGTTTTTGTCGCCCTTTTCCCACAGGCTGTGGATCACTGCGGCCATTAGGCGCAGCACTCCACGGGTGCGCTGGAACTTCACCAGGGTAGACCAGTCAGTGTAGAGGCGGTCGAAGATCTCGGGGTGAATGGGGTACGCCGCTCTCAGCCGCGTCTCGTACTCTGTAGCGCGGCATTCGGGCGGAAATTCCTGGTGCTGGGTGCGGTAGAGATCCCAGAAGGCTCGGGCCACCGTGTCCCGCGCCACGAACTGCGCCTGTTCGACCAGAGGTTCAAAGAGGCGTCGGCGCACGATCTCAAAACCTTCCTCGGCGCTGGCTGGCCGCCATGAGGATTCCACGCGGCCGACCACATTGCGCAACCGGTCCAGGGCCTCGCGGCCCCGCTGTCCGCCGACCTCGGAGTCGTCGGCCTGGGTGTGCGGCGAGCCCGACGTGTCAGAGGCCGGCAGGCTAATCACCAGCAGGCAGTGCCGGGCTAGCTTCGCCGACTCTGTGAGTACCTGGGCAAAGGTGAACTGGGTCTCAAAGCTCCCAGCCGGCAGATCGCTCTGCTCGTGCAACTGACGGGCGTACGCCACCCATTCGTCGATCAGGACCAGGCAGGGGACGTACTCGTTGAACAGCTCGCGCAGCACATCGCCGGGGCTGGTGGCCTTCTGGTCATCGGCCTGGAGGCGCTTGAAAGCTTTCTTGGCCTCCTTCACTCCCCCCGCCGCGAACCCCAACTGCCAGGCCAGCTCTCCCCAGAGGGTGTGGACGACCGTGCCGTCGGATTTGGTGGAAGGATTTCCCGGCGAGATCTTGTTCCCCACCAGCACCACCCGCTTCACCTTGGGCAGCTTGGCGACCCCAGCTTCCTGGAGCACCTCGTCGATGCCGGCCAATTGCCCGGGTGCAGTGCCCGAGAAAAGGTGGTACAAGGCCAGCATCGAGTGGGTCTTGCCGCCGCCAAAGTTGGTCTGGAGCTGCACCACCGGGTCCCCGCCATCTGCGGCGAGCCGCTGCACCGCGCCGACCAGCAGGCGTTTCAGGCTTTCAGTGAGAAAGGTGCGGCGGAAGAACTCGTCTGGGTTCTTGTACTCGTCTGTCCCTTCGCCGATATGCACCTGCCACAGGTCCGCGGCAAACTCGGCCTGCTGGTACCGGCCACTGGCCACGTCCTGGTGGGGATTGACCACCTCGCGCCAGGGGGGCAGGTGGCCAGAGACCTGACTTTCGATGGCAGTGCCGGCACTGCGGCGCTTCTCGCTGCGCACCTGCTCGTCGAAGCGCACCCGCAGCAGCTCCATCTTCGTCTTCTCGATCTCATCGGCCTGTGGCGCCGAGATCGCGGTCAGGAGCCGGCCCAGGGAATCGAGGGCGCGGTACGCGTCATCGGTCGAAAAAGGGGTCTGGTGTGCCCAGCGGTTGCGCACCTCGCGCAGTTCGCTCACCAGAGTGCGTTCCGTCTGTCCCAGGGTCTTGCGGAAGACAACCTGCCATTGGTTCCACATCACTGACAGCAGGGCAGCCACGTCCCACCGGGGTTCCGCCTCGGTGCCGAAGAGGTTGGCCTGCGATTCGCTGACCGAGGCTTTGGCCTGCTCGAACCAAAGCTGGGCGTGCTGGGCCTTGAGTTCGCGCTCGACAAAGGGCCGCAGCCCTTCCTTGAGCAGGTCCAGGGCCTTGCCGACGCGTTCGTGGTTGCTCAGTGCCATGACGCAGGCTCCCTAGCCGAGGTGGGCGATGTCCACGTCGCCCCAGTGTTGTTTCAGGTACTCCGCCACGAGCCGCCGGTGACAATGGTGCGGCTTGTCCTCGCTGCACAGCAGACAACCGTCCATGACGACTTCTCTCGGAATCGTCTCCTCGATATGCCGCTGTTGCATCAGCTCCAGAAACCGGGTTTCGTAGGTCCTCCAGTCTCCTCCCTCTTTCTTGTATTCGTCCAACATCCCCTGAGTGGGTGCCAGCTCGGGCAGATGGACGTATTCCATCCCGCAAATCTCCTTCAGGAAATAGGCGAGATCATCCTTCTTCGTAAAGCCGGCGAGTTGCGAGACGTTGTTCAGCCGAACATCCACCACACGCCTGGCGCCCGACCTGCGCAGCACTTCGAAAAACTGCCGGGCAGTTTTCTTCGTAAATCCGATGGTGAAAACTCTCATGGCGTTTCTCCTACTGCATCAGTTGCCGGCTTCTCGTCGACGTATGCCACCCGCTCTTCCTGTCGAGCCAGAGCCTCTGCGATCAACTCATCCCTGGAGCGAAACAAATCCTGATGCGGCAGCCCAGCGATGTCGAGCAACCTCTCCATTGCCGCATCGTGCGATTCCAGGCCACCGTCCGCCAGAATGTGCTGCACGGCAATCCCGATCTCCGCCAGCGCACGAGCCACCAAAAGGGTGCGGTGACACTCCAGGGGCTCCTTCTCCGCGCACATCAAGGCGATGCGGTAGTCATTCGCGCCACGGGCGATACGCTCAATGCCACTGCGGAACAAGTCCGTGTGTGCTAGACGCGCGTACTGCACACGCCCGTTCTCGTAACAAGACCGATCGTCTGGTCGCGCGCCGAGCTCACGTCCCAGGAACACGTACCTGATGCCGTGTGCGCTCAAGCTCCGCTCGAGAGCGTCCCGGTTGAAATGGGGATTGAAGCGGCTGTAAGGTGCCGAGCGCACATCTGCCAGCGCCGTCACATCATGTCGCCGTAGCAAGCTCATAAATGTCTCGAGCGAGTGGTTAGAGTGCCCGATCGTGAGAACCGGATACCTTGACGCACTCATGCGGTAGTTCCTCCGCCGCGCCGGATGATGGCGGCGATGAGCTTGTAACAGGCGTCGTTATGCGGCTCGCCGAGGCTGATAGTTAGGAAACTCTCGCCGATCTCGTACTCGCCGTCTGGCTTGGCCAGATACGCGCGCTCGTAGCGAGGATCCGTGATCCAAAGCCAGTATTTTTCCCCACCGTACTGGAAAAGCCCCTGCACCCTCCGTTTTGGATTGCCAAAGGCTTCACCGGGCCTGAACACCGAGAGCTTCACGCGGTCTGCCCAAATCAACCGTAGAGAGCTTTTCAAGGCGCCGGCCAGCGAGAGCGGGATCTTGTCGTTAAGTCCGTTGTACGTGCTGTGACCGTTGATCCAGAGTGGCCCGACGGGATCGGCGAGTTGCGGCAAGTCGCTCCAGGTAGCACGGCCGACCTTTACCCAGTAGTTGTCAGGGTCGAGCAACCAGTTCTCCTGCTGGTAGTTCTTCGGCCGGGCACCGAAGAGTGGCACATCCATGATGTCGAGCACCCGCGGATCACTCCCGTCCTGGTACTGGCGCTCATACTCGGAGACCTCCTCGTGTTCCCGGGCGCTCACCGGTCGAATCCACCCGACAGGTTGGCCTCCTGACAATTCCTTGCCAGCAATACAGCGGCCGTTGAGCTTGCGCGAGTTGGCCAGGCACACGATACGCTTGACATTGGCCATCTTTTACCTTCCGGTCTCTCCGAAAAGTGTGGCCTGCTCGGCTTCCGGCCTCCCCCCCTCCTGCGCCAGCCGGCTGATCTCCGGCCAGCTCTGCACCAGACCATTGTAGGCCAGGGCCTCCGGGGCGCGCTTCTTGCGCTCGCAGAGGGTGTAGAGCCGGTAGCAGAGTTCCCGGGCGACCTCGGCTTTGGCGCCCAGATCCCCCACAATCCCCGCAGCCGCGCCCTCCCCGCCCTGTTCCAGAACCCGGATCAGGTGGTGGACCACCTCCCAGGTGGTCAGGCGAGCGTCTGTAGCCGGGTCCCAGTCCGCGGGCAACTCCTCCGGGCGCAACAGCCGCACCTTGCCGCGGGCTGAGAGGAGGATACCCGCCTCGACCATACCGGTGACGCTGGTGTTCTTGGACTTGGAGAGGGTTTCGGCCACCCCGTACTCACCCTCGGAAAAACCGAACTGCTCGAACCATGCCAGGGCCCAGCGGCTGTCTGAGTCGAAGTCCCCCTCCTGCTCGGCCAGCGCCTCGTCGAGGGTCTGGTTGATGAGTGCGAGTGCCTCGCGCACCGAGAGCGGCTTGCCCTCGGCATCGAGTACCTTGGCATAGCGGGTGTATACCGCCATCCCTGGGCCAATGGCCGCCTGCGCCAGGTCCACGGGGGCGATGTTGCCGCGCTGGAGGTGGGCTAGCGCCACAGGCAGTTCGGCTTTGAGTGCTGTGGCGAACTCGCGGCGGGTGGCGGTGGGGGCGTCTGCGGACCGGGGGCGACAGACGAGGATGATGCTGGAGGCAAGGGCGCTGACATTTTTCTTGAGGTTACCCGTGTACTCCGTCCGTATCGGCCAGGTGCCGCTGGTCGCAAAGCCGGCACGAATCACCGCGTCGAGAAAGGTCTCCCAGCCGGTGCTGACGGTACCATCGGTGCCATCACTCTCCGACTGTTTGAAGGCGTAATAAATGGTGACCGGGAAGGCTGGGTGCGCTTGCTCAGTAAGGCGGTGCATGGCCTGGGTCATGCCGTCGAGGAAAAATGTCTCCGCTTTCTCTTTGCTCCCGTGGCGATAGGGCGTGGCCACCAGTTCCTCGGCCTTGGGCACGGCGAGCGTGGCGAAGAGGTCGGGAAAGATTGGCTTCAAAGAACGGCGCAGCCAGACATAGAAGAAGTCGGACAGGTCGGCGTAGCCGATGTTGTCGTAGTAAGGTGGGTCGGTGGAGACGACCTTGGAGTTACTGACTGACTGCGTAGCTGCGTCGTGCTGGACAACGTTTCCTTGACCCTGTTGCGGAAGCGTCAAGACTGCATTGATTAGGTAGCTGAGTTGCCCAATGAAGTTCCCGGTTGACTCGCTAAAAGCGTTCCCTTCGACAAAATCCCATGCCATCGGCAAAGCCTGTCGCGCAAAAACTTGCTGTATGTTTTCGCCTTTTGTATCCCAGAAATTCAGAGTTGCAGAGCGGTTGGCCAGGCGGCTAATCCCCAGCCCGAGATACACCCCCACTGCATCCCCGTATGCCGCAGCACCGATACCGCTTTCAGACAGCGACCTTTCGTCGTCGGGCCGGCTGGCAGCCAGAGCGTCTCGCATCACCCGCTCGCGCGCTTCCTGCACCAGGTCCGAAAAGGTCGTCAGCGCCACGAGCTGGCGGGGGGTGAAGAGGTGGTCAAAGTGGGTCAACCCGTAGAGCAGGCACCACAATGCGCGAGGGTCGTTGGCAATCGGAACGTGGATAGCAGAAGCCGCGTTACCAGGGTCTGCTGATTCGGCAGCCATTTCCTGCTCCGGCTTTGGTGCGAGATACACGCGGCCGCGCTCACCTTCCGCAACAATGCCCATGAGTTTCGAACCCATCCGCCCCGCCATAGCTTCGGCCTTGACGTAGTCGCCCGCCATTGGCGTCCCTGACATCAGGCACTTGAAGTTCGCCCCGCGAGAGAGCTTGGTCCCATTCTTCGCCCCCTCCGCATCCTTCGGCTTTCCCACCTTCACCGTAAACCGGTACCCCTTGCCCTCGATCACCGGCTCCACATACGCCTCTTTGCCCTCCTTGGTGGAGAGCATGAAGGTGGAAGCCAGCGGCACATCCACCTGGGCAAAGGCCGGGTTCGGGCTCTTCACCGTGCGCGCCCAGAGCCAGGCGATCACCGTGAGTTCCTGGCCCACGTATTTCTTCAGATCCGGCCGCTCCTTCGCCATCGCCGCGGTGACTTCGATCTTGGGATACAGGTGCCCGATCCGCTTCTCGGCCTCGTCGCGCATCCACTGGCCATAGTACCGCACATCCTCGGCCAGCCCCGCGGCGCCCTTCCAGCCGCCTGTGGACAGCCGCCCCTTCTGCGCCTCCGGGTTCACCGGCGGCTTGCCCGCGAACTTGGGCGGGATCTCGATCATCGCCTTGTTGATCAGCACTGCCACCGGGTTCAGATCGCTGGCATACGCCTCCAGCCCCAGCCGCTGCGCCTCCAGTGGCAGGGCCCCACCGCCGGCAAAGGGATCGTGGAAGGCCGGCAGCTTGTGTCGGTCGAACAGCTCCTTGGCCCGTGGGTGGTCGGCATTTTCCGCACAGGCCCGCCGCCAGCTCTGCCAGATCTCGGCCCGCGCCCGCTCCAACACCTCCTCGTTGGTGGTGTTCTCCCACAACGCCAGGTCTTCGATGATGCGAAAGAGCCGCTCTCGCTCCTGTTCTGCCAGGATCTCGTCAAGCAAGGGCTCCGGACCTGGGAGCGGGGCCGCGACGCCGGCACTCGTTGCCTTGTCGGCCAGTTCGCGGGCGGCATCCCACAGCTTCTTGCGGGCCTTCAGCTCGGCCTCTGCTTTGCGGCGCAGTTTCGCATCGCCGCGCAACACCTCCACGTAGCCCGAAGGGTCGTCCACCATCTGCGCAAAGATCACCGCCCGCGCCGCCGCCAGGGGCCGGCGCGCCCACCACAGGTGCAGGGTCGAAGGATGGCCGTGGCGGATGGATTTCTCCCGCGCCGAGGCTTTGTTGATGGCTTCGAGGGGCAGGGCGACTTCGATGAGCTTCTTGCGCTGGGCGGGCATTAGCTGTTTTCTGTCATCAGCCATCCCTGTTCACTTAATCGACCCCACGCAATGCGGATATGCTCCGGTTTGAACATCTGGCGCTTGCGGTCGTTCCAGCGGAGGACTGCCTGCACCGCCTCTTCTGCATCCATAGCCGGAGGGGTACCACGGAACGAAACCCAGTGGACCGACGACAGCAACTCCATGCCGTAAGGGGTCTCGAAGCCGGTTATCAGGTCAGCAACCCGTTCAAGACGGACGACTGATTCCTTTTTTCCTTCCAAGTACCTAACAGCCTCATTGGTCGCGCCCGGCAGGAGTTCAACCTCCACGTCCGGTTTCTGGCTGTCTCCGTAGCCCCGGATGAAGTGCCCTTCCAAGGTTTCGAGCACCTTGTTCAGATTGTGGGCATAAGGACCGTATACAAGCGGCACATAGTTGAGCCGCAATGGTTCGCCGGCCTCCTGGAGAAAATAGGCCAACTTCTGTATTTCCAGCAGCGTCAACCGGTACGACATCTCCATGTACTGGCCCATCAGCCGAATGAACAATGCCCGGGGCAAAGTCAACCCTGGCCGTTTGGTGCCAACAGGCATCGCTTTAGCATCAGGTGTGCCCGTCGGCTCGAACAGCGCAACCTGGACATCCGGGAGTTCGGCGAAAGCCTGCTCGATCAGTGGGCGTACCTCCTCCCAATTCAGACCGCCAAGTCCACATCCTAACGGAGGTACAGCAATGGATGAAACGCCCAACCGGCGAACCTCCACGATAAGCCCCTTCAGTCCGGACTCGATGTCCTCCAACCTGGACTTTTCACGCCATTTCCGCTTCGTCGGGAAGTTGATGATGTATTTCGGATTCATCATGGCACCGGTGGGAAAGACCACCATCCGACCAGGCTTGACCTCGCCTGCACGGCAGGCCCGCG
>JACPJE010000290.1 GCA_016187725.1 Candidatus Latescibacterota bacterium | reverse complement strand
TATTTGTAGATGCTATCCTGCCCGGTCCTTCTTCGCTCTAGCTGATTGATCGTACCTGAGCGGATGACCACCGCATCTAGGTTGAACTTCTCGGCCAGTTCCTTCTGCCACTGTTCGCACAGGTAGGGGGGGCAGAGCACGCAGGTCCGCTTTATCTCACCTCGGTCGAGCAATTCCCGCGCGATAAGCAGCGCTTCGATGGTCTTGCCTACGCCCACGTCATCGGCGATGAGCAGGCGCACCGGGTCCAGGCGCAGCGCCATGAGCAGGGGTACAAACTGGTAGGTGCGTGGCCGGATCGATATACGGCCTAATGAGCGAAAGGGAGTGGCACCTTCGCGGAGTGTCAGGCGGGCAGCCTGCCATAACAGCTGAGCGCTGGCAGCATCTGCGAGGTCTTCTTGTACTGGGAGTGGGAAGGTTGCCGACCTGACCCGCTCTTCTGGGAGGCTTGCCCCGATCAGATCGGCGAGGCCTTTGTGTATGGATACCACCTCATCTGTCGCCCCGGTAAGCGGGCGCAGGAGGTGTACATCCTCGCGGTCACTGGGCAGGAGGACCCAGTCGCGGTTGCGGCAGCGGACGATGGAACCTGGTTGCATCAGCCCGCCCCCTCCACCACCCCGTTGAAACTCAGATACGCGAAGACCAGCAGCGCGGCCACCAGCAGGGCGGTGGTCAGCCAGCCATTGCGCCAGTCTCCCACCCAAGCGGCCCGGGCGTTCATGTAGAGCAGGGCGCCGGCCAGGAAGGGCATGAAGAGGGCCCCCACGATGGTGTACGCTACCACGATGCCCACGGGTTTCTCGAAGAGCAGCAGGCTCAGGGGCGCCGCGGTGAGGAAGGCCAGGAAGGCGCGGTAGTACTTTGAGCTAGGCTGGGCCAGGGCTGCCCGCTCCTCTGTCCCCAATCCCTTGAAAAGCCCCATGAAGTCGGCGAAGAGATAAGGGATGCCCTGCCACACCCCCAGCAGCGAACTGGCCACCGCGCCCCAGAAGCCCAGGTACAGGGCCCAGCGCCCCATGGGTCCCATGGCTTCTTCGAGCCGGCCGGCCAGGCCCATGACGATCTGAGAGCCCTTGGCCATTTCTGGGTGCATCTGCGCCGAGAGCAGGATCACCGCCACCCCGAAGAAACCGGTCAGGCCGTACGCCACCCCCAGGTCGACGCGGGTGGGGCGCATCCACTCCGGTCCGCGGCGCCCGGACTCGCGTATCCAGTACCCATAGCACAGGATGGTCAGGCTGCCGCCCACCCCGCCGATCACGCTGAGGATGGCCTTGGCCGAACCGGCGGGCACCTGGGGCAAGAGCAGGCCCTGCAAGAGCACCGGCCATTCGGGCCGCAGCACCCAGGCGCTGATGATGAAGGAAAAGAACATCAGGGCGATGAGCACCTTCATGGCCTGCTCGAAGAAGGCGTACCGCCCCCACAGCACCAGGGCCGCCCCGGCCAGGGAGTGAAGGATGGCCCAGGCGCTCACAGAGAGTTGGGGGAAGATAGTGTGGCTGGCCATGCCGCAGGCCGAGATCAGGCCGCCGCCCACCATGAAGGACCAGCCGACCAGATAGATGAGGGAGTAATATTGGAAGGGCCGGCCTAGGTGCGCGCACCAGCCTTCGAGCACCGTGGTGTTGGTGGCCAGCTGCCAGCGGGCGATGCCTTCGTTGAGGGTGTACTTGAGCAGGGCGCTGAAGCCGGCGGCCCACAGGAGCGCGGTGCCGAACTGCGCTCCGGCCGCGGTGCCAGAGATCAGGTCGCCGGCCCCCACGCCGGTGGCGGCCACGGCGATGCCCGGTCCCAGCAGGTGGAGCCAGTTGCCCAGGCGCTTCAGCGGGCCAGCCACAGGTGGGGCTGCTCCACGTACTGGCGCACCGCGTCCAGGAAGCGGGCCGCCGGCCCTCCATCCACCACCCGGTGGTCAAAGCTCAGGCTGAGGACTACCTGGTGGCGCGGCACCACCTGGCCCTGGTGCACGGCCGGGCGCAGGGCGATGCGGCCCAAGCCGAGGATGGCGCACTGGGGCAGGTCGATGATGGGGGTGAAGGCGTCGATGTTGTACATCCCGAGGTTGGTCACCGTGAAGGTGGCCCCCTGCAGTTGGTCGGGCTTGAGGCGGCGGGTGCGGGCCCCTTCGGCCAGGGCCGCGCTCTGGGCGGCTAGCTCCTGCAGGCTCAGGCGGTCCACCTGGCGCAGCACCGGGACCAGCAGGCCGCCCTCGGTGTCCACCGCCATGCCGATATCGATCTGGGGGTGCACCTGGATGGCGTCCCCCTGCCAGGAGGCGTTGATTTCGGGGTGTTCGGCCAGGGCGAGAGCGGTCAGCTTGAGGAAGAGGTCGTTGTAGGTGGGCACCCGCTGCTGCCTGGGGGCGAGGGCCTCCTTGAAACGCTGGCGCAGCGCCACCAGCTCGCTGGCGTCGGCCTCGGCAAAGAGGGTGACTGAGGCCGTGGTCCGGCTGCTCTCACTTAGGCGCTGGGCGATGATGCGGCGCAGCGAGGAAAGGGGCACGGCCTCTCCCGCAGCCGGCTGGGCCGCCAGGGCGGCCTCCACGTCCTGCCGCTGGAGCCGCGTCCCGGGTTTCTGGGCGGCCAGGGCACCCAGGTCCACGCCGGCCTCCTGGGCCATGCGCCGCGCCAGGGGCGAAACCTTGGGTGCCCTGGACGCGGCCTGGATGTCGCGCTCGGCGATGCGGCCGCTCTGGCCGCTGCCCCGCAGTTGCGACCAGTCCACCCCCAGTTGCAGGGCCAGGCGGCGGGCCCGCGGGCTGATGGCGGGGCCGTGGCGTCGGCTGGCGGTGGATGCGGGAGTTGCCGCAGCGGGAGCGGCAGCAGCGGCGGCTGGGGCGCTGGCAACGCGGCCGGCGGGCAGGGCCTCGCCGGGTTGCAGGATGTACGCCAGCAGGGTGCCCACTGGCAGGGTGCTACCGGGCGGCGGGGAGTCGGGCGGTATGCGCAATACGCCATCGTCAAAGGACTCCACCTCGTTGACGGCCTTGTCGCTCTCCACGGTGAAGAGCACCTCGCCGGCCTTCACCGGGTCGCCGTCCTTTTTGAGCCATTCGACCAGGGTGCCCTCTTCCATGGTCCACCCCAGGCGGGGCAAGACGATCTCGACTGCCATTCTAGTGCTCCGTCATGGTATTGGAGGCGATCGCCCTGTGGCGTCGAGGAGCGACCCGCTCCGGGCTTTCCCCAGGCGCGTCCCGCCGCACCCCAACGTATGGGGTGCGGCGTAGTTTTTGCTTCCCTTCCCCAAGACCCTTCCCCCGCAGCACCATCTATATGGTGCTGCGCCCAGCCACGCGGACTTCCCTACCCGACCACTCCCCGGGAAAGTCCTCGG